>MCBC01000001.1 GCA_001723855.1 Candidatus Altarchaeales archaeon WOR_SM1_86-2
TAGACCTTTCGGGTCATCTTCGACTATTCCTCTGAACAAGCAATTGAGGAAGGTGGACTTACACCACCTGGCAAATGGCCATGCGAGGCACACCAGATAACGGATGCAGCATATACGACGTTTTGCGACAGCAAAATGTCCTGAAAGGCAAGGCGTAGCCGCAGCATATATGCCGTGTTATCGGATGTAATGCGACGGCAGTCCCAAAATAATTATTATTTTATCATTTCCGGACAATCTTTCTACATCTTTGGTTTATATCCGCATATCTATATCCCCTCCCCTCTATAAACTCTTTGGCTTCTTTTTGGATATTTTCTACCAATACATGGGGATCGTGCCCGCTTTTATCCCACATCCTTCTTCTAATCCTATGGATTTCCTCTATCATTGGGTCTTTTTTATACATTTTCTTCACCTCCTTTTGTGATCTCTAATGGAGTTAATATATCAGGAACAAATAAGCCGGCAGAGGTGTTAAATAACCTAACGCTCTTGCGTCTGTGTGCCTCGGCAAGATGTTTACAATTCCATGTAACTAAAAAATCAATTTTATAAAATGACGCAATAGCCACATGTAAGGCATCAGGTAATTGGTACGGGGGAATAATCCCTTGATTGACATGCCCTTTAGCTATTTCTTCTATCTCAGAAGAAAGTTTAAGTTCGCTAAATTCTTTCACTAATTCTAACAATTCATCTTTTCTTTTTGATTGTTCTGTCTCCATTATCTCTGCGATTACTACTTCCGATATGAAAACATCGTATTTAGGAAGTTCCTCTTTCCACCACTCCGTTGTGTACTCGCGCCGCCATGCTACTCTCTCATCATAATAAGCACTGGGGACTGATGCGTCAAGATATATGGTTTCTTTCTCCATTTGAAATTATTATCTGTTATTTATTTATTGGAGTTTAATTATAAAAATATAGTTAACTGCCGCAGCATTATTTCCGATAACTAGGGAATAAACGCAGTTATTGCGGTTATCCCACCTTTAGATAAAATTGACTTAAATGGATTATCAGATCCATAAATATAAATTCATAACTTTAAGTTGTCTAATGGACTTTTTATTTTCCTTAAGTTTTTATTGCTCACATGAGTGTATATCTCTGTTGTCTTTGAACTTTTATGACCCAACAACTCTTGAATGTATCTTAAATCAACGCCGCTTTCAAGTAAGTGGGTTGCAAAACTGTGCCGCAGGCAGTGAACAGAAACGTCTTTCTTGATGTCTGCTTTTTCCTTTGCCTGCTTAAAAATTGTTTGGACAGTCCTTGTGGATATATGCCTCTCTGATTTTGATCCCGGAAACAACCATTTTTGCAGTTTGTACATTCCAAAATATTGTTTAAGAATCGCCAGAGCAACATCTGAAAGTATTGTATAGCGGTCTTTTCTGCCTTTCGCACCTTTCACATGAATTAACTTTCTCTCATTATCAATATCATCTACCTTTAATTTTACAATCTTAGATTCTCATTATTCCAAAATTCTTTGAATTTTTAGAACGCTGACTCTCAAGCCAGCGGAATAGATGAGCATTAGAATTGCTTTATGTTTGACATTCTCCAGAGACTCAAATATCCGCATCACATCTTTGCAACTTAAGACAACAGGAAGTTTCCTCTCTTTTCTTGGTCTGGGAAGACCATCCACAGTTCTCGGCACACCTAACACACGATCATACAGGAATTTTATGGCACTTACCGCCTGATTGTGATATGACCTTGAGACCTTTTCTTTGTCAATCAAATGCAAAATATAATCTTTGATATGTTCTTCGTCAAGGTCTTTCGGGTCTTTTGTAAAATAACGGGTGTATCGTCCAATATGATGCAGATATGCTTTTCTGGTCTTCTGGCTGTAGCCCCTTAGATTAAGTTCTTTCTTTACTGCTTCCATGATATGAGTATGATTCGGCGTTGGTTTATCTGCCTTTTGATCAACAGAAACCTGTAAGGCAGGATCCAATCGGATATTCTCACCAGAAAATGCAGATAAAATCTTTTTTAGAGTGTCTCCTGAATAAGGAAAACTCCGGTATTTCTCTTCAGGATGCCATTTATAGCCCTCAATGGTTTTGATCTTTGCAATGCGATCTTTGTTGTACGGAAAACTAACCCTTATCCTGTTTGATGTTCCTTTATTGATCTTTATTTCATATATGATTTTTTTTATTTTTATAGATTAAAAAAATACTTTATAGATACAAAAAATGGGAAACATAATAGGCGTTGATTTGGGAACAACGAATTCTGCGATGGCGTTTGTGGAGTTTGATGAGGCATTAATAATTGAAAATGCCGATGGGGAGAGAACAACCCCCTCTGTTGTTTATTTTAAAAAGGACGATGAGGTGATTGTGGGTAAGACAGCCAGGCAGAATATCATCGCAAACGCGGATCGCACCATAAGATCGATAAAAAGACAGATGGGAACGGATTATAGGGTGGATATAGATGACGAAAGTTACCCCCCTGAGTATATATCAGCGCATATATTAAAAAAATTGGTAAGGGATGCGGAAGAGTTCACCGGCAGAAGGTTTGAGGATGCTGTGATAAGCGTGCCCGCGTATTTTACCGATGCCCAGAGACAATCCACAAAAGATGCAGGGGAAATCGCGGGATTAAATGTCAAAAGAATAATCAATGAGCCAACTGCTGCCGCTTTAGCTTACGGATTTACCGAAGAGGATGAAAAAACCATACTTGTTTATGATTTTGGGGGAGGAACATTTGATGTCTCGATTCTGACAATAGGGGGCGGATTCTTTGATGTGGACGCTACCTCCGGGGATAATCACCTGGGGGGGGACGATATTGATGAACTGATTGAGGATATGGTTATTGAGGATATAAAAAAGAAACATGGAGTAAACATTAAAAAGGATCTAACCCTTTACCAGACATTAAAAGAAAAAGCAGAGAGGGCAAAAATAGAACTTTCGGATAAGAAAAGCACAAAGATTAATTTACCCCACGTTGGTAAAGGGGCTCCATATTCATTAGAACTTACCCGTGAAAAATTTAATGATCTGATCACTCCATTGGTTGAGAGAACCCTTAAACCCATGAAGCAGGCATTAGAGGATGCTGGAATTGAAAAGGAGGAGGTGGATGATATACTCTTGGTTGGCGGCACCACAAGGATCCCATTAGTAAGAGAATTTGTTAGAGATTTCTTTGGAAAAGAGACAAATATAGAGGTGAATCCTGATGAGGTGGTGGCGCTTGGAGCTGCATTTGCGGGAATGGAGCATGTAGAGGAAAAGGAGGACAGAGAGCATATAAGAACGCCAATAGAAATCTCTGATGTCGTCTCACGATCCTTTGGGACTCTAACTGCCATGGGATATATCGTAACAATGATAGAAAAGAACACAAAGATACCGATCAAAAAAACAGATGAATTCACCAATCCGATGCCATTCATGGATGAGATTCGTGTGAGTGGATATCAGGGAGAGAGTATGTTTCCGGATGATGATGATGCAGATCTGCTCGGAGAATTCTGGATTGATCTCGAACCCAAGCCCGCGGGAGAGAATAAAATTGAGGTAACATTTGAAATAGGAGAGGGGTTTGGGATACTGCATGTCACCGCAAAAGATCTTGATTCGGGAAGTGAAAGAAAGGTTAAAATGATCGCAGAAGGGAGGTTATCAAAGAAGGAGAAGAATAAGTGGATGGAAAAAATGTCCAGGATCCACAGCATTGAGGTTGTGATTGAAAACCCGGAGACAAAAGATGCCCTGACCCTTTACTTAAACCCGAATTCAACCATATCGTATGTCAAAGAGGAGTTAAAACAAGCAGGTATGCTGCCAAAAAATACGGGTCTTTTTTATGAAGGGAATGAATTGGATAGCAAAGTCAGGATCTCCGGTGCAAAAATTGAGGACGGGGATAAGTTGGAGTTAAAAAAGATTAAATAATAAACTTTTAAAAAAAGTTTAATCAAAAAAATGAGCGAAATGGAATTCAAAATAGGCGGGATCATATTGATTTCAATTCTTTTATTCATTGCAGCATCAGCAATTTTTGGATTCTTTATAGGCAGTGCGATCGCCAAATATCTTGAACTTGGAGGTTTGATTAAGTACATGTGTATTATATGTGGTTCAATTGTCGCATTTGGTTTCGGTGTGGTGGTTGTAGCATATATTATGGCACCATTCGTGCTTAGTAAGGAACCTGATGAATATACGAAAAAACCCACTGGGTCTTTGAAATCAAAAATGTCAAGAAGGGAAAGGTAAAACGATAAAATGAAAAAAATTGCAGACCCGACCATATCGCAGGTTCTGGCAATGTTTTTGCTTGAGCGGAGTAAGCGTTTAAAGCCTGCAACTCTGCGTAATTACATAAAGGTAATCAGATTAAGAGATCACTGATCATTTTTCAATCGCGGAGGTTAAAGAAGGGGGAGTCATGCTATCAGCATTTTTAGGTCGCTGTAAATTTGGACCCATCAAACTCCCGCGCAAGATTATTGATGCATGGGAGTGCGGTTGGAACGCATCACTTCAATTAGGTAAAACAAAGGATGGTTGGCATATCACCGGTGTTGGAAATGTTTATCCATTATGAAATTTAAAATGCAACCAATAGAATTTTTTTCAAACATACAAAAAATAGATGCAGAAAGGAAAAAAGAAGGCATAATTAAGGTAGAGCGCGGTGAGGGGGATATCTCACTGGATGATTATTATTATATGTGTTATGATGGAGATACGGAAAAACATTATCCCTGTGTTGTATGTCATGATGTTTTTAAAGTTGATAAGCCGATCAGAATAGTAAAGGATAAAAAAGGCGACTATCATGCTCTATTAAATACTCGTAGCGGGAAGTATATTCACTGTTCTTATGCACAGGAAAGTTCTGATGAATATAATATGTTCACATTTGTATCTCCTGCAGGTATTCCATGTCGCGGGTATCACAACAACCCGTCTGGGTTTACAAAAAAGGAGTTTATTGAATATGTGGAAAAATTAAATTCAAGAAAAAAGATCACATCCGATGAATTAAATGATGTTTTTTTAAATGCATGTGTGCTTGATTTTAATGTAGAATTTGCAGATAACAAAATTAAACTTCCAAAGAAAAAAATAAAAGATCATGAGGTGATACTCGGAAAGGATTTGAATGAAACAAAAATCTCTTCAATTATCAGGAGGTTATCCGCATCTGCGAAAATTTTTATTAAATTCGCACTCAATGAAAGGCATCCCAATATAGAATTCCTCTGGGCCAAAGTACGCGATAGATACAGGGGATACATGGTGAACCCATCGAGTAAAGAACTTGGACGGGTGGGTTTATGCTATGATTGGCACATTCCGGTGGAGGTAAAATCAATTATGAGAAAATATTCAGACGCGTTTGAAGGATTTGAAGGATGTGATGGTCTTTTTTATTTGCGGTACGGAAATGAGTTAAGTAAGCGAAAGGTAATTGAGTATGCGTCTTTAACCAATCCCGGAGAAAACACAGGAGAAGCTCTTGAACACGACATAAAATCGTATTTAAATTATATCGTAGGACATACCATAAGAACATCATGGCGTTATAATACAATGCCAATCTCCCACATAAGGAAAATAAATGATTCATTTAAGATAAAGGAGGATCTGGCAGGAATAAAAACCGAAGATAAAACAAGAAGGTTCTTCTTTATAGATTATTTCTCCCGGAAGTTAGGACTTGTAGATGATTTTAATGATAAATTAACGGTAAAAAACCAGGATTTTGCTGCAGATGATTTCTTTGATGCATGGCTCAATGATATGGTCTACAACGAATTATTCTTTATACCTGAAATTTACATAGAGGAAAACTTTGGTTACAGGGATAAGGATAAAAAAGCAGACCCATTTATGTTTCTTTCAAAAAGACGAAAATCTGTCATTGATGTTGTTAATGAATTAAATCATAAATGGATTTCTGTTGAAGAATTTTTTAAAAAATTATGCAAAAATAAGGGATTTTTCATAAGAGAGGAAATGGGCTGGGAGGTTTATGATCTTGAGGAAAAGAAATGGCTGATAGATAAATACGAATGGGATAAGGTTGAAGGAAAATATGCATTAATTGTACTTGAAATTATGAATTATTTCGGATTGGTTTTATCTGAATATAAAAATAATAATTTGAATATAAAAAAGAATAAAAACAAAATTTAAAATGGCAAAAGTATACCAATTTAAGGCAGCATTAAAACACAGGAAAGGTCTCTGGCGCCGCATTGAAATCGGGGACGATCAGACGCTTGGCGATCTGGATGATATGATGCGTGAAGCATTCAAGCACGACACTTTTGATCATCTCAGCGAGTTTTACCGGGATCATGCATGTAGATCCGGTTTCGGTGAAATATACCCTGATGGGGGCGGTCAAGGTTCTGATATTAAAATTGGAAGTATTGGCACATATATAGGTGCTAAAATGGGGTATGTATATGACTTTGGAGATTACATCCAGCATGTACTCACACTTGAAGAGATAAAGGATTCGGAAAAAGGTGTTAAGTACCCCCCCATTACAGATAAAAGCAGAATAAGAAAGCGTTACTGTGATCCATGTAAGGATAAAGGGAAAAAATCTGTTGCTGCTTATGTTTGTATAGATTGCTCAGATGATGAAGAAAGAACGGTTAATATATGTGAAGAATGCGCGGAGGGGAACATGAAGACCACTGGATTGATGAAATACTCTATTAACTTAATCAATGTCTATGGATACTATGAAAATGGATGAAAATGAAAACCAAAATGCTAACTCTCAGTGAATTAATTGAAAAATTTGTGGAATCGGGACTTATGGTAAAAAAGGAAATTGTAGAAGAAATTGTAAAAAGAGATGATGTCTATGAAGAATTGTCTCGTATATTGGAGGATGAACCCTACTGGATACCGGGCTGGGAAGAAGGTGCATGGTATCTGATTCATACAATGTTTATATTGGGTTTGAAAAAATCTAAAAAATCATTTGAACTGTTGAAATATATGCTGGTCCATGAGATTGAGGTACTTGGTGAGGGTTACTGGATCACTGAAGATCTATCTTCTGTATTTTATTCCTTTGGAACAGAATATTTTGATGACATCAAAGACATATTTTTTGATGAATCCATGGATATGTGGGTTAGAATTGCAGCACTTGATGCCTTATGTGCATTTGCCGTCACAAATCCGAAACTTACAGATGATGCCGCAAAGGTATGCAATGAGTTTTTAAAAATGGATATAAAGAATGATGGGGGTGATGAGTTTCTGGCAATGACATTTGACTCTATGGCAGAAGTAGACGATGATGAGTTGTTTGAGAGGATAAAGGAAGCATATCAAAAATCCGAATATTCAGAGAGCATGATTAGTATGGGAGGACTTGAGGAACTTCACAAAGGAACAAGCAAATACTCTCATTATACCTATGCTACAAAGGACTTATGGGAGCATTTCTCAGATAAAAATTTAAACTATCTCTATGAAATCAATTACGGTAAATCAAAGTCCAAACAATAAAAAATGAGTATCGCATTATGCATGATTGTGAAGAATGAAGAAAAGATATTGCCAAAAGCAATAGAGAGTGTCAGGCTGATTATTGATGAGATGGTTATAGTGGACACCGGCTCAACCGATAAGACAATGGACACAGCAAAAAGTTATGGTGCAAAGGTTAAATCAATTGAATGGAATGATAATTTTGCGGAAGCAAGAAATGTTTCAATAAGGAATGCGAAAAGCGATTGGATTCTGGTTCTGGATGCTGATGAGACGATAGCAAAGCGCGATTTGGATTATGTAAAGGAATTGACATATAATGATGAATATTTAGGGTATGTTTTTACTCAGCGCAGTTATTCAAACATTAAAAATGTTGTCGGACTTCAACATTCTGAGGGGGACGGATATGGGGAAAGTAAAGATTATATCGGGTGGACAGCATCGCAGGTAACGAGATTGTTCAGAAATGTACCTGAAATTCATTACGACGATTCTGATTATGTTCATGAGGATGTCGGAGAGTCGATAATAAGGATTGGAGAGGATAAAATCGCCCATGTTGATGTTCCAATCCATCATTTCGGAAGGGTTATTCGCAGTTATGAGGAGAGATTAAAATGGAGCGGCATGTATATAAGAATCGGGCTCAAAAAATTGAAGGATAAGATAAAGGCAAATGCCCCAAGGAGAGATTTGGCAATAGCATGTCATGAGATCGGGAATTCTTATGGATTTAAGGGGGATATGGATAAGGCGATAGAGTATTTCAAAAGATCGGTGGATTATGATAATAAATTCAGACCTTCTTTAAGCAATCTTGGAAAAGCTTATGCAAGTAAAGGAAATTTAGACCCTGGGGCGCGTTATTTGCAGAAGGCACTGGGGATAAGAGATGATGATGAGGTAATGGCAGATGATTATTTAGTTCTTGCAAAGATTTATTTTGAAAAGAAAGAAATCATGGACAAGAGCGTGCCTGCTTTAATGAGATGCCTGGAATTTCAGCCCGATAATGTGGAGGCAAAGAAAATTCTCGGGGTGATTGAAGATACTCTTATGGATATATTAAAATGACAAAAATCGGATATGCCATATCGCAGGTTCTGGAAAAGTTTCTGGATGAGCAGGGTAAGCGTTTAAAGCCCGCTACAATGCGCAAATACAGGGAGGTAATTGAATTACTTAAGGATTGTCTCAATGGTTATGCATACCAGAGTTTAGATAAAGAAGAGTCTGGATTATATAAGAGAGAGGATATGAAATTCTGTGATGTCTTCGGATCCGAGAAAATCTTACCTGGGACCGGTGAATTTATGGGTTACTTTATGGTTCGTAAGGTTATCGCGGGAAAGGAATTTCTTAAATATTCGGGAACGGTAACAAAGAAGTTGGCTAAATGGCTTCATGCAGAGGGTTTTGTTGATGAGAGGAGCGCGGAATTTGCTGTTGAAGCAGGCAGCGAAGCGTCAAAGGTTCTTCCAGGAGCAGAAGAACTTTCAAATATGCTTTACGATATAGAGGAATACATATCTTCGGATGAACTCATTGAAGAAGTTTTTGATCATTTCAGTATCATGGATGTTAAGCCGGACGGTGTTGTACTTTCAGGATTGTTTGATACGCGACGGTTTTATGTCAAACTCCCACATGGGGTTGTTGATAAATGGCATGATGGTTGGGAGGCTTCACTTCAACTTGGTAAAACAGGGGACGGCTGGCATATCATTAGTGCGGGGAATGTTTATCCGTTATGAAGAAATAAATAACCGATGGAAGAAAGAGATGAAATAGAATCATTGAAATCCCGGATCTTAAAGTTAAGAGAGGATTTCAAGCAGTACAGGGAAAGGGTTAAGAAGAATGAAGAAAGATGCAAGGAGGGGACAAAGCATGAGTTTATAAAAAAATTGCTTGATACCCTTGATGCATTAGATCGTGTTGGAGATTTTGAAGCGGACGGGTGTAAGGTTGTTGAGAAGACATCAGAAAACATCAGAAAGAATATGGAAATGATCCGCGAGGAATTGCTTAATTCATTTGGCATCGAGTGTATTGCCCCCACTCCCGGCAGCAAATTTGATGATATAAAACACACCGCGATTGAGTTGATTGAAAAAAGTGATCTTGAAGATGATGTAATCATTAAAGTGGTGCGAAAGGGTTATAGTTTGAATGACAAGGTGATAAGACCCGCCGAGGTGGTGATCTCTAAGGGCGGGTATCATAAACCGGAAGTTGCCTCTAAAGGAACTCTTCAAAAAATTTTAGAACTTATTTTTAAGAAGAAAATGAGAGAATTGGAGTTAAGAGAACTGAAACTTGTTGAAAAAGAACTGAAATTAAAAAAAGATTTTGATGAGGTGGATGAAGATATCAAAAAAAATGATGATAAAAAGAGCGAACTTGATAGAAGAGAGAAGGAACTCGGGGGGTATGCGGAGGAAATAATGCAAGGATTCATGGCTAAAGAGGAGGAGTTAGATGCTAGGGAGAAAGAACTTGAGAATAAGGCAGTTGGGATAGAAGAGGAGGGGAAGAAAATGAGTGCCATGGCTTATGAACTTGAAGTCAAAAGAAAGGGTATGGAGAGCAAGAGTTATGAGATAAATGCAAAAATTGCTGAACTGTCTGAACTAATGAAAACCGAATCTGGATTAAGAGGGAGTATAGAAGAATTGAGAAATGAGATTGGTGGATTGGGAGATAGAAAGATTGAACTCAATGAATATTTTAAAGAAATTGAGGAAAATATAAAGAACAATGACTTAAGAAAAGAGGAATTGGAGAAAAACATCAAATCATTGGAGGAGAAAACCGAGGAACTCGGAGTAAGAGAAAAGACGATTAGTGAGAGAGTATCCGCGCTGGAGAAGAAAAGAATTGATTTAATTGCCGACATCGCATTAAAGAAAAGAAAGTGATCCCTAAATGATTTCATATCTTTATTTCTCTATTTTTTAATTTTAAAAAATTAATGATAACCTACCAGGAAAAGCCATTGCTTAATCCCGGTTGATGAGGAGGACATACCCATTTAGTTAAATTCGATACAATGAGATTCCTTATTGAATTTTGCTTTAATATAAATCAGCTAAGAAGGCACAAGATGCACTGTTCGAACTAAATTTATTTATCTTAACGGAAAATGCAGTTGCGCGTACAAAAAATAATCTCAAATGCAGGACACTGCTCCAGAAGAAAGGCTGAGGAACTGATCCGGCAAGGGCGGGTAAAAGTAAATGATAAGGCGATAAAACTGGGTGACAAGGCAGATCCGGAGAAAGATGATATAACAATCAACGGCCGGGAAATCAAAATAGAAAAAAGAATTTATCTTCTCTTCAATAAACCGGCGGGCTGTATCACAACCCGGGATGATCCCCTTAAAAGAAAGACAATTTTTGATGTAATAAACATCAAAGAACGCATTTTCCCGGTCGGCAGATTGGACCAGAACACATCCGGCTTGCTGCTTCTCACAAATGACGGTGATTTTGCAAATAAAATAGCACATCCCAGGTATGAGATAGAAAAAACCTACCGGGTAAGGACAGATAAGCAATTGAAAGATTCGGATATAAAAGAGATAGAAAGTGGGATAATGGTAGACGGCAAAAAAACATGGCCGGGTAAGATTAAAAAAATAAAGCCAGATATTTTTGATGTCACGATACATGAAGGGAGAAACAGGATAGTTAGGAAGATGATGTCTGCGCTGGGCTATGGGGTTATATCTCTGGAAAGGGTAGCAATCGGGGACATAATGATTGAGGGGGTGGCGCCAGGGCAATACAGGGGTTTAACCCCCGATGAAGTAGACAGATTGTTGAAGAAAAGTGAAAAATCCCCAACCAACCAGCGGTACTAAGCGAATATTGAAACCTTTTTTCCAAAAAGATTTTTTTATCTTTGTTCCCTAATTATCTAAAAATTAATGATAACCTACCAGGAAAAGCCCTGCCAGGAGAAGGAAATTTTAGACGCTTTAGACCCTTTGGTAAGAGAGTGGTTTCGGTCAAAGTTTGACGAGTTTGCCCTGCCGCAGAGGTATTCGATTATGAACATTCACCGCAGGGAAAGCACCTTGATCTCCGCTCCAACAGGCTCCGGGAAGACACTTTCAGCGTTCCTTTCCATATTGAACGAACTGATAAAGCTGTCGAAGGCGGAAAAGTTGGAGGATAAGGTGTACTGCGTTTATGTTTCTCCCCTCAAGGCGCTGAATAATGATATCGAAAAGAATCTGAAGGAGCCGCTTGAAGAGTTAAATAAGCGGTGGGGCAGGGATCTGGGAGTAAGAACAGCGGTTAGAACAGGGGACACATCTGCTTCCGATAGGGCAAAAATGTTAAAAATCCCGCCGCATATATTGATAACAACCCCTGAGACCCTTGCGATAGTTCTCAATGCCCCTAAATTCAGGGAGAAATTAAAGGATGTTAAGTGGGTGATCGTTGATGAGGTCCATGCGCTGGCTGAGAACAAGAGGGGGGTGCATTTAAGCATCTCTCTGGAAAGACTGCAGAATCTGGCTGGAAGATTCACCCGCATCGGGTTGTCAGCGACCATTTCTCCGCTGGATAAAGTTGCGGGTTTCTTAGTGGGGTATGAAAATAATGAGGTGAGAGACTGCAGGGTTGTGGATGTGCAGTTCCTTAAAAAATTGGATCTTAAAGTTTTAAGCCCGGTGCCGAATTTAATGTCCGCTTCCCGGGAAGAAATCCAAAGCAGCCTTTATGCTCTCATAAATTCCCTCATCCAGCAGCACAGGACCACCCTGGTATTCACAAACACCCGCTCCGCAACTGAAAGAGTTGTTCATAACCTGAAAGAAAAATTCCCGACGAATTATGGTGCCTGCAGAGTGGGCGTTGATGACGTTGATTTTGACGAGCACATAAGAAGGGGGGTGATAGGAGCGCATCATTCTTCTTTATCAAAAGCACACAGATTGGACATTGAGGATAGATTAAAGAAGGGCGAACTAAAGGTGGTTGTTTCTTCTACTTCTTTAGAGTTGGGGGTTGATATAGGATATATTGATCTGGTTATTCTCCTGGGCTCGCCAAAGTCCGTTGCAAGGGCATTACAGAGAGTTGGAAGATCAGGGCATAAACTGCATGATAAAGCAAAAGGCAGGATTATAGTGGTGGACAGGGATGATTTAGTTGAGTGCGGGGTGCTGCTTAAAAATGCGATTGAAGGCAAAATAGATGAAATCCAGATACCTGAGAACTGCCTGGACGTCCTGGCACAGCAGATATACGGGATTTGTATAGAGGGCATGCAGCATATAGAGAATGTTTTCTCTCTCGTAAAGAGAAGTTATTGTTACAGAAATCTTAAAAGAGATGATTTTTATGCCGTACTTGACTATCTTGCAGGAGAGTATGTTTCCCTTGAGAGAAAAAATGTTTATGCAAAAATCTGGGTTGATCATGATACGAAAATGATGGGAAGAAGAGGCAAACTCGCGAGAGTAATTTATTCCACAAACATCGGAACCATCCCGGAAGAATCATACATTACCGTTAAGGTCGGGGACTTTGCGGTCGGGAAAATCGAAGAGCCTTTTCTGGAAAGATTAAGGAAGGGAGATATTTTTGTTTTAGGCGGGAATATTTACAGGTTCGATTATTCAAGAGGGCAGGTGGCCCAGGTGAGCCCATCCGGGGGACCCCCGACCGTGCCGTCATGGTTTTCCGAGCAGCTGCCGCTTTCATTTGGTTTGGGGATGGAGATATCAAAATTCAGAAGATTAATGGAAGAGCGGCTTATGCATGACGATAAAGAGAAAACTAAAGAATTTATCCGCGATTACCTCTATGTTGATGAAAATGCAGTGAATTCAATTTACGAGTACTTCAAAGAGCAGTATCTTTACTCTAAAATCCCTTCGGATAAAAAGGTCATCATAGAATATTATGCAGGGATCGGGAATAAGAAATATGTTCTCTTCCATACTCTTTTCGGCAGAAGAGTGAATGATGCTTTTTCAAGGGCAGTGGCGTATGTTATTTCAAAACGCCAGAGAAGGGATGTTCTCATATCGTTGAGCGATAATGGTTTTTATCTAACTTCTTCTGATCCGACAAAA
>MCBC01000002.1 GCA_001723855.1 Candidatus Altarchaeales archaeon WOR_SM1_86-2
AGAATTACCTTTCGCCTCCAAGAACATTCGGGATTGAAGCGGTCTTACTTGACTTAAAAGACCCCTTTAAAGTAATCGGGAGAACCAAGGAACCTCTGTTGATCCCTGAAATGGAATATGAGCTGTACGGCGCTGTGCCCAATGTAATTTTTCCGTCAGGAGCCCTTATCCGGGATAATGACCTTTTCATTTATTACGGGGCTGCGGACACAACATGCTGTCTTGCAAAGTGCGATCTTAATGAACTGGTTGAAGAAATGTTGATTTAAAGATAAATTTTATTCAATAACTCTACTTGAAAAGTTTTTTTCTACATATGCATTATACTCCTTTGTAGATAAAAACAAAGAGTTTTTCATTGAGATTTCTGCTCAAGTTTAACTTTATCCTTATTCTCAAGTTTAACTTCTCTGACATGCACCTCTGCGTTTCCTTTCAAAAACTCAAGAAGTTTTTCTTTATCATCATTTCTTACGATGATTACCGCCCGGGCTAATTGTACGTGCGGTATCTCATCTAAAATGCCTTTTCTCTCGTAGACATACTTCCCATAGTTTGATTTATCCCTGCATCCATACAACTCCCTGAAAAAGCTGGTTCTCGCGGTAGACTTAATTTCTTTGTGCAATTTGAATGCTACCAAACATCCAGTGTCTTCCATTTTGTATTTTTTCCTGCTATGCATACTAAATATGCGTTTGCATTTATATATATCGTGTTACTATATTATAATATAGTAATTTGGATATATAAATGCAGCAAAATGACCAAAAAACCCAAGATAGTAAAGATTCCAGGAAAATTAGATGAGCAGTTACGGCAATTTGAGGATTTGTTTACAAAGCCAATCTTTGAAAATTTTTCCTATATGGCATCTGCAATCATGGCATGCACGGGATCAAAAAACATTCAAAATCTCCATGGAACAATTTCCGATACCTGTGAGGACAAGAAAGATTATCAAACATACAGATACTTCTTTAATAAAGCAAAATGGGATGAAAATGAGGTTGCTCAGAAAAAGGCAGATTTATTCTTTAAGGCAGTTGGTGCAAAAAAAGGGAAACGAATTCTGATCATTATCGATGACACTTTTAACGAGAAAAAGGGTGAAAAAACATTCGGAGTTGGTTGGTTCTGGGATCATAAGGTTAAAAAACATATATGGGCAAACAATATTGTAACATCTGCAATACAATGCAAGGACTATTTTATACCTCATAAAGCGGTGCTGTATGTGAAAGAAGAGGATGTTGAAAAGTGGGATGTTGAGTTCAAGAAAAAACACGAGATTGCTTATGGGGAATTTATAAAGCCATTAGAGGTACCACCGCGTGCTAATCCGTATGTTGTTGTTGATGCAGCATATTTTAACAAGGGGTTTATAGACAACTGTCGGAGCAATCCTAATCATTATCATGTACTCGGACGAATCAAGTCTAATCTGATTATCATTCAAGATGATGGCTCTGAGATTAACGTGAAGGATTATTTCAAAAAGGAGTTTAAAAAAGAGGACCCTAAAAAGGTAACGATCAATGTCCGCGGTAAAACGAAAACATACTGGATTGTTGAAACTGTTGTGAATCTCAAATCTATTGGCAAATGTAAAATAGTTGCTTCTAAAAAGGAACTTGACGATGAAAAAGCAAAGTATTATGGTGGCACAGATATTGTTCTTTCTGGGAAAGCGATCCTTTCCATTTACGGAGAATAGATGGAATATAGAAATAATGCATAAGGAGAGTAATCAAAAATTAGGATTTAAAGAGTATCAGGTGCGAAGTAAACAATCAATAGAGCGATCATTCCAACTTATATTTCTTATTTGGGCAATTTTACTGCTGCTTGATTTTGATAAATATGGATCAGTGGAGGGTATGCGATTACTGAGCGAGATGTTAGGATCCATAGAGACGATGCATTTTACTGAACTGTTTTATTCAATATGGGACCATTTTGGTCTGATGCGTCCCCCTTTATGGGACTTAACTAAACACCTTCAAGATATGGGATTTACTATGTAAACAAGTATGCAATAATCGTTCAATTTTTAGAACTTTTAGTTAGCGTGAGCTTTAAACAAAATTCGTGGAAAATTCATGGAATACTGGAAAAATAAAAACGCTACCTTATTTTTATAACTGCAAAAATCTAATTGTATACTGAAGAGTGCGTTATATGGTTATTTTGAGATAAATTTTGACAAATTAACCACAGCATACGCAAAAACTTTTCATATAGAGTCAATAAACATTTTTAAATTTAAAATTAATTATTAATAATATGATAAGTCTTAACAGATTTTGGGGCAATCCCATAATATCTCCCACACACGAGCATTCATGGGAATCAAAAGCGATCTTCAACCCGGGGGCAGTTTACGAAAATGGAAGGGTACATATAGTTTACAGGGCAATGTCTGAAGACAACACTTCAGTTCTTGGATATGCATCCAGCAGAGATGGTTTCCATATGGATGAAAGGCTGGATGAACCCATATATGTCCCGAGAGAGGAGTTTGAAAAAAAAGCCCAGCAAGGAAACTCAGGCTGTGAAGACCCAAGGATCACAAGGATAGATGACAGGTTTTACATGTGCTATACAGCATACGACGGCGGCAGAAACCCTCCAAGGGTCGCTTTAACTTCAATAAAGGTAAGTGATTTTTTGAACAAGAACTGGGAGTGGAAAAAGCCTGTTTTGATTTCACCACCAAGAGTCGAGGATAAAGATGCCTGCATTTTTCCGGAAAGGACCGAAGACGGCGAATATATAATATTCCACAGGATACGCTCAACCATATCCCTTGACATCGTGAATAATCTGGATTTTGACGGCACTAACTGGACGGGGATCACAAAAACCATTCCTTACAGACCGGGGGGCTACTGGGACAGCGCAAAGATAGGTATAGGGGGTCCGCCGATAAAAACAAAAGAGGGATGGCTTCTCATGTACCATGGAATCTCCGACTATGACAGGGAATACAGACTTGGTGCGATGCTGCTTGATTTGGATAACCCGTCAATTATCATATCAAGACCGTTTCGCCCCATTTTGGAACCCAAGGAGAGATATGAGAGAGAAGGGCATGTACCTAATGTGGTTTTTACCTGCGGGGCGGTGGTAATGAAAAATACTTTATTTGTTTATTACGGCTGCGCGGATAAAGTGATAGGGGTTGCAACAGCAGATTTAGATGAGTTTTTAGGGGAAATAACAAAAACGGTTATGAAGTTTAATCTAAAAACCCCTGCCGCGATAAAAAAATGAGTCGTCGTTCTGGTGCTAAAACCGCATAATTTTTATCACGAATGGAAGGCATCACAACACGCCAAACTGGGAAGCCACCTCTTCCGCGTTATATTCATCCGCTAACTTGATATGTGCTCTCTTTTTGCCCTTGATGGTGATCATTGTGTTGACCTTTTTTACCTTGACGGCGTATAATTCCTCAACCGCCCTCTTTATATCCTCCTTATCGGCGTTTTTGTCGACTACAAAGGTCAGTTTATTCTCCGCTTCCCTTAACATGGTTGCCTTCTCACCCATCAGGGGGTACAAAAGTATCTTATAGGGCGATATTTTATCTTTTTCCATTATTCTTTTGTTATATGTCAATATGCTTACAAATCAGCTCATAATGATGATCCGTTGTAAGGATTTTATGATTCTTTGGTGTTTCGATGGATATTATACAATCACCAAGTATCTTATTGCAATTTTTGCCCATCGCTTTTTCATGCTCATTCAAAATTTCTTCTAATGAATTGCAAGCATTTTCAAGGCGTTCATCAAGCGTTTCCTCAAGTTTTAATCCATTCAAAATATCTTCGAATTCGTTTTTGTTTCTTTCAACAAAGTTCTCTAGTTCACATTTCATTTCTCCTTGCTTGCAGGTTGTCTTTAAAAAATATCTATCATTTTTCTCCACAACGCTCTCTCTTGCTAAATCGCACTTTGTTTCATCAACAATATTTATTATCCCATAGAAAAACTGTTTTTTAAGTTGACGATCTATAAATCTTTTTAGCCTTATTACTGTTCTATCCTTGTTTTCAAGGTCTCCGGTATCACTTATCGCTGCAAGAATTGAGATGCATATATTCTTTTTTCCTTCCCATTTTTTTGGCAGTTTATTTATCCGTCTTATTACATCGCCCACGGTTTCTTCTTCCTTTAAAAGTTCATGAATATACCTACAATCCTTTAAAATCCTTCTGTTAAACTCCATTAAAACATAGGTGGATGTTGCTGTTTCCTTATTTTCTATATAGTCTAGTATTTTTTCTCTTTCATATGCAAAAATTTTATCTATTTGTATCGTGGTATCCAGAAATAATTTATTCATCTTCATACATTTCATACATTTCAGATAGTTTGTCTATCACGGGTATCGTAAAAATTCTTGCATCAAGAAAGATCTTATCGATTTCCACTAAAGCCTCTTTATCAATTTTTGTTCTTAGAATCTTGATTGCTCTCTCCAATGCTTTTAATTTCTTTTTTGTCAATCTCTCTGACCTTAAATCTTTAACTGCGTCTTCCATTAAAACTACTGCTTCTTTTTCCCTTCCTTTACTTATTTTCCACAAATCATTTAATTTTCCTTTAAATTCAAAGAAGAATTGTTGCCTGTCAACTATATCATCAAAATTTTCCTTTACTTTCTCTATTATATTTTGAAGTTCTAAAATGCCTGAAAAGAATCTTAATTCACCTGGGGAGGTTATTGGATTAAAATCTCTAACTACATTAGTTAATTGCACACCCTCAGATATCTCTTGGAATGATTTTTCTACTTTCTGACCTGTTGCACTCATAGGTACTCTAAATTCAATATATTTTTCGTAAATTATATATCTCCCAGATTCATCAATTGAAATCTTATCGTGTTTTTTTCCAGATGCAAATTCTTCCATCAATGTTGTCTGACTCATTTTTTAAGTTTTTCTTTTGCACTTTCCAATTCTTTTATTAATTTCTCAATATTCTCTTTATCACATTCAAAACTGATATGTTTTATCTCCTCTTTTGGCGGGAAAGAACGAAAAGGAATTTGTCAATAAGTTTTTTTGTTATTATCTCTTCCTCTATTAACTTACATTTTTGTTCTACTTCTTTTCTCTCTTTTTTAGGAACTTTTTCTAAAATTTTTCCTTCCTTATGTCTTAGTATTTTATTTACAAGGTCGCTAATCTCTCTACTACCTTTATTGAATAGTTCCTCATCAATGTCGGACGGCAACATTTCACTCATGCGGGTTGCATCTATCCGCGTGCTACTACTAAATGGTGTAAATTCTAATGTTATGTCTTCCTGGTTAAGCATAACTTTGAATATCTTTACAACCTTTTTAAATTCATTTAAAGTCGTAGCACCTTCTTTTTTTTTCTTTCTTGGCCATCTCTTATTATTTTTGATTTAATTA
This sequence comes from Candidatus Altarchaeales archaeon WOR_SM1_86-2, assembly GCA_001723855.1. The sequence goes on from MCBC01000002.1 coordinate 5,435, forward strand.
ACCAAACTTAAAAATATAAAACCTTTATATAACTGAACTAATGTTCTCAATCGCGGCTTTCGTGTAAAGGGTCAGCCTGCCGGCATGCGCCCCGGGGGCCAAGAGCTCCGGGTTTAAGTCCGCGACGGTTGCGACCTCAACCCCGGGTATGTTGGATGCCCCTTTCTTTATCCCCTTATCTTCGTTTACGACCAGCAAAACGCTCTTTTTGGTTTTATATTTCCTGCCCCTCATGGTTCCTTTCCCCCCGCGAATACTGCGCTTTTTTGCTCGCTTAAGGTCTTTATCCAATCTTAATGCATTAAGCAGCTTGATCACATCCTTTGTTTTCTCCAGGGATTCGAATTCATCTGAAACAACCAGCGGAAGCTCTTCGGTATCAACGATATGCCCTCTTGAAGACACCAATCCCGGATCAGCGGTAGATGCGATTGCAGACTTTAACGCAAACTTATATTCCTTGTTATTGATCTTCTCCCCCCAGTCTTTATTCTTTGGCGGATGCGCAACCCTGCCCTTGACCGATTGGGGAAC
>MCBC01000003.1 GCA_001723855.1 Candidatus Altarchaeales archaeon WOR_SM1_86-2
CCAGATACAAGTGGCGAATAAATAGAAGGCGTTGAAAAATGTGCTTGTTTTTCTCGTTTTGGATAAGATTTTGTAGTTCATCCAACGAAATATGTTTGATTACCTTCTTTTTAGTGTCCATGTTATTTATTAAGTATTATCCAAATAGTTATGTCGTGTACTATAATTTAGATCTGGTTGAAAATTAAATAAATCAATGGGCTCAAACCCCTAACCTTATTTAATTTGATTATTATTATTTGCTTGTAAAAATATAATCAAGAACACCATGCAAAGATATGAAATTCAAATACCGGAATCGGTATTAAAATGGCTCAAAAAACATTTTAATAAGACGCAGATAAGAAACTGGTATAAGAAGGTGAAGAAACTTGAAGAACATCCCGGGGTTTACGGCAAACCTTTGAGAAGACCTGCTGCGGGATTATGGGAATTTAGGTTTGATAGGAGATGGAGAACATTTATGAAATAGATTATCAGAATAGAGCGGTGAAAATAAAGGTAATTGAACACAAGGATCTGCAGTCAAAAACTAAATAACTCCCAACTCTTTCATTGCATCATCCAGATTTTTTACTCTTCCCCCCTTATAATCCTTTTCACTCTATTTAAATCTTTTCTGCAACTCGGGATTGCTTAAGAACTCTATTGTTCGGATCAAACTTTCATATTCATCCTCCGAGATAGTTACATATATCGTAGAGTGTTCCGATCCCTTAACCACTTCAAACGATTCAGGTTGCTTAATTAAATATTCCATTGTCTATTATTATGCTTTTTAAAAATAAAAAGTTTTTTTGCATTATTATATCATTTATATTTCTCAATAAGTTCTCCAATTTGTTGCTTAAATTTTTCGTTATTCATAATGTTAGTTTTGATAATCCGATTACTCTTCTTATATTTGCCCCTCTCTTGGTATCCTCTTCTATTTTTTTCATTAAATTTATTATTTCACTCTCCTTGCTAAAAAAGCAGAATCATCACCTAAATGGATTCTGATTTCACCCTCCAACAAATCACCCTCTTTTAATTTAACCCACCCGCTGCCGCAAGCAGGGTCGCATTCATCGTTTCCATCCCAGGTAAATTCAAATCTTTTTTCATCTGCATAATCAACAACTTTTCCGTCTATACCTCCTGAAACCAAACCAAACTGAAAATCTCCAAGACCGTTTGGTTTTATCCGGATATATGCCCGAACATCCATATCAGAATAATCCATATCCCACATTTCCATTTCATAAATATGCCATGTTCCTGTAAAGTCCATATCTCTACCAATCTTTTTTACCTTTCTCATACCCTAAGTCCTTCAGCAGTTTTCTCACCCCCCCTTGCTGTTCTTCGCTTGCCCCAACTTCAATTCCCCGCTTCTGAGCCATTTGGATTATCTCATATACGCTCTTATCCAACAACTCTGCTGCCCTGCTTAGGGAAATCCTTCCTTCTTTATACATTTTTATTTAGTTAACTATCAAAACCTTTTGCGTTCTGAGATCCCTGTTATTCACAGCGATCAATTTAGCATCCGAGTTTAACGCATGGTCCAGATCCTCTTTGCCGTAAACCTCCACCAGCGCTTCCATCCCGAGTTTACGGGCTAATCTGGCAAAATCAACGGTTTTATCCTTCAGAATTGTTGAGATAAGCAGAACGGCGTCCGCCCCGTGAGCACAGGATTCATGGACCTGGAATTCGTCAATTATAAAATCCTTTCTCAAAACAGGCAGATTTATTCTTTCCTTAACCCTCGCTAAATCATCAACCATGCCGCCGAAATTTTTATCCGTTAGAATTGAAACCCCGCACGCCCCTCCCTTTTCAATCTGCAGGGCGGCATCGCAGACATCCGTTTCATTGATAACCCCAAGCGACGGACTTTTTCGTTTCGCTTCCCCGATAATCGCTCTTCTCCCTTCCTTTTTAGCCCCTTTTATGCTCTCGATTAAACTTTTTCTTTCAAATTCCGTTTGAGGATGACGCTTCATGTCATACACATTCAAAGCCGCTTTCCGATTTCGAATTTCTTTTATCTTCCCTGAGATAATGTTATCCCAAAAAATTCATTGTTTTTATATGTATTATTAAAAAAATTAAAGCATATCCCTGAAAAATTTCGGTATTAAGAGCGAGAATTTTCCAACAAATTTCGGGTTTTTAGAAAGCTCTGCCAGTAATTCTGAAGCGATGTCCATGTCCCCCTTTCTTTCAATAATATCCTTATGCTCGTTCAATAAAGATATAAGTTCATCAAGCGCTCTATCTGAAATTTTGTTTAAGAACCTGCGGATCTGTAAATGAAGCCATAGTTCTCTGCCGATTTCACATCTCCATTTTTTCTCATAATCTGTGCGGCAGGAAAATTTCGCAGCGATCCCGCCCATAACAACCCCGCCGCCGGTTGTTGCCTTAACCTGGGCGGCAGCATCCCCCACCATGATAATTTTTCCATTCGCATGGGAGGTTTTGATTTTTGGGCTGTAAATGGGTATCTTCCCATAGGTCTTGTTTAAAATTTCATCCCCATGCATTCTGCCCTTTAATTTCTTAATGAAATTTTCCAGGTAAGGAGTCGGATTTCGCCGGGACGCTGACCCGATCCTTGCAAGGTTATCATCCAGCGGGATGACCCATGCAAAAAAATCCGGCGTTTCCCCAAGATATAATTCAACGAAATCGGGGTCGCAGGAAATTTTCATTTCATACTGCGCACCCGACAGGAATTTTGGTGCGGGCAGATCCAATTTTCTGTGCAGTTGGTAATTGGCTCCAGTGGCTAAGATCACCTTTTTCATATCCTTAAAATTAATATCCCTGACGCGTTCATTCACAACCCCGCAGCCCGCATCCCGGGCCGTATTCAGCAGATGCTCGTCAAACGCTCTTCTATCCACCACAAATGCTTTGGTTTCCCCTGCATCCACCTCGAGCAGATTTCCGGACGGAGAATAGATTTTTGCTCCCCTGACTTTATTCTGCACGAAATCTCTGCCTGCTACCCCGATGCGATTTAAACCGGATTTGCTTATCAGGCCGGCACACCTGACCGGCTGGGTGTCTGCATAGTGTTCTTCAAATATCGTCACATCATCCTTCTTAACTGCCTCAAGTGCCGCTATACTTCCCACGGGCCCGCCGCCAATGACCGCTATCATTTTGAATTTTGATCTGCCGTATCTGTAATATATCTGTCTAAGGTCCCCCACATGGATTCCCCGGCTCTGCCCGCATCTGCCCTGTCGAATCCGTGTCTGGTTTTGTATCCGAGCAGCATCTGCCCCCATGTCATATCCTCATCCTTCCTGGTTTTTACGGTATACCAGATGAATGCGGCAGCAACAGCAAAGATGACAATAAACTCTATGGGGATCGCATCATGTACCAGTATTATTGCTCCAAAAAGCCCCATTAACGCGGAAGTAATCTGGGACCATTTATCTTTTTTCTTATCTTTTTTCTTGCCCATCTCATCCCTAGACATTTTTCATTTTTATGCAAACAATACGGATTGTGCCGTCGAGCGAAGCGAAGACGGTATGCGTCAGACATAAATGTCTGACGCGTGTAAGACACAACTTTTATTAAAAGTTTTTTAGAAATCCTAACTTATATCGACCTCTCCACCCAGTGCCTGGCCGGGAAGCCCTTTGTTGAATTTAACCAGAACCGCACCTTTTCTGCCGTGGGCTTTCCTTATCTTCCCGACTATATGCTTCCCGCTCGGAGTGGTCCAATAGACCTTCTTCCCAACCAACTTGGAGGCGTCCTCTTTATTTTCGCACCCTTCCGGCATAATAACCATTTGATTGCTGTACTGGGTGTTCACACCGCCCCTGTAATTCACTATTCTTCCTATCATTTTTTATTGTATTAATAAAAAGTCCTTGAGACGAATGTCTCAAATGGATTTTATTTTCTTGATATAAAATAATAAGAGCTAATAAATAAAAAATGTCTGAAACAGCAGATAAGGAAGTTAAGCGGCTTTATCGCCCAAAGAGAGATAGAATGCTCGGGGGTGTCTGCGGGGGCATTGCGGAATATTTCGTTTTAGATCCCACGCTGGTAAGGGTCGGCTGGGTGATATTCACATTAATGGGCGGTTCGGGCATATTGGCATATATAATTTGCTGGGTAATCATTCCAAACAACCCGGACCAGTAAAATACAATAAAAGCTACCTGATATAACTCCCCGTGAATTTATTATCTTCTTTTTTCCCTGCAGGCTGAGGGGGAATTATCGGGGGGAGTGGAGCAGGCAGTTTAACATCCCTTGATAATACCGTTGCTTCGATCATGCAATTAGAGATCATTATATGGTTGATCTTCTGCATCATAGCATCAGGCATCTTCTTCCTTCCGGATTTTTCCCATTCCCCCACAGCGTGCTTATCCTCTTCGTTGAGATTCAGCATAGACATCTCGCCTTCGAGGCGAATAACCCCGATATTGGGCTCAAAGTTAGCCGTGAATACAAAACTCACCTCGAATTTGTCGTCTTTCTTTGACATATTTGTAATGGTAGCATTGTTTCTTATCTCCACATTTCCTTCCGGAAAATAATTCCGCCTTGCTTCAACAGCTTTATAATTTATATTTATTTCCATTTTTTCATTCCAGATTAAAGTTCTTTTTCACGATCTGTTCAATGTCTTTTGGAGGATATCCTAACCTGATCAATCTTGTATTTCCTCTGAACCCCTTTCCACTGATTTTCATGGTTATCAACCCAAGCATTTCCAGCTCATTCAGGTATGTCTCAAACGACCTCATTGTGCGTGGATGCCTGTTAAGTTCCTCACATTGTCTCTCATACTCTGAGAAAACATCACCGGAGGTTAGAATGCCGTTTGAAAGAGTTTCATAACCACAGTTTCCCCGCCTGATTTTATTGAGCAGTCCGTACATGCCCCCCCGCATCACGAGTTTGGCAATAGAATATAACACAATTTGCTGTTGTTCGGGCAGGGTGGAAATCGCGTCATAGATTATGTCCTCTTCAACCTTCTTTTTTGCTTTTTCAACATGGTCGTCCAAAACTTTTACATCCCCCCCGTTTTTTGCGATTTCACCGGATTTCTGCAGGAGTTTCAAAGCATATCGAGCATCTCCATCCTGGGCGGCTATAGCCGATATTAGTGCGATCGCCGATTCATCTATGCTGTCTTTTTTAAATCCCTCCAGATCATATATTCTTTGCTTTAGAATTGTACCTAACTGGATTGCATTATAGGGCTCAAACACCATTTCTTCCTCGCACAGTGTGCTCTTGGTTCTCGGACCCAGTTTTTTCACCACCCTTATATCGTTTGACATGCAAACAACGCTTATGCTGCCTGCAGACAGTTCATCGTTTATTCTCGTGAGACCGTAGATCAGATCATCGAAGCCCCCTCCTTTCTTTATCTGATCTATCTCGTCCAGGATTAAGATCAGATTAATGGAATTGGATTCGACAACCTTCTTTACCCTTTCATACAGATCAACCGATGTCATTCCCATCAGCCCCTTGCCCCCCCTGTCTGCCAGGGGGTTATCGGTCAGAGAACCGTCATTTAAATTCCCGGATTCAGCGGTTTTAAGCAAAACCTGATACTTGCTGTTAAGCACTTTACAATTCATATAAATATTTCTAATAACCGCGTTCGCGGGATTTTTTTCAGGGTTTGAGACAAACCCCTCCAGCTTTCTTTTGACAAGTCTGACGACACAGGTCTTCCCGGTACCGGTCTTGCCGTAAATGAATATATTATTCGGCTTTTCATTCCTGACAACCGGCGCCAAAATCCGACTTATGTCTTTGATCTCAGCATCCCTGTGCGGCAATTCTTCGGGGACGTAATGGGGGGAAAGAACATCCAGATTTTTAAATATCGGGCGGGCTTTTAATTCCTCTTCAAATATATCCTCAATATCCCCAACCATCTTATTTTTATTTTTATATTTATTAATATTAAAAAAATAAAAAATAGATAAAAGAAAATGGGTATAATTGATGCTATAAGGGACGCTCTAAGCACAAAGGAGAAAAGGGAGGAGTTGGAAAAATTGGATTTGGAGGATATTATCGATAACCCTCAATACGGAAGGATTTCGGAAGAGGATCTGACCTATGTCCAGCCGGTGGATTTGAATGCGGAGGCAGATATAGTTAATGCTCTTACAGAACTAAAAAGGGGCAATCTGGTTGTTCTTAACATAAAGCCCGTGATGAGCAATAAGGCTCTCAGGAATGCCGCTGTGCAAAAGTTAAGGGACGAGTGCGTGGATAAACTTGGCGGGGATATAAGTATGATTTCCCATGAGAAGATATTGGTGGTGCCGAAGGGTATGAGGATTGTCGCAAGAGGCGGATGAATTTTTATTTTTTAATTTTCCCCCCGGATGCACAACCCCACGTTCCCTCGATTTCCCCCCGGAAGGAGTTAGTTCTCCATCCTTTTCCACTTTCTTTATGATTTTCTCTACATGTATAACAGTTCTGTTATATAACATTTTTGTTATACATGAAATCTACCTCATTAATTTTATCCTGAATTGGAGAAGAGGCTAATTTTAATCTCGAATGTGCAATAAATTCAAAGGATTTTATTTAATGTCACCAATCAATTAATAGAGTGTGCAAACGACTTGAATAAAAATGAAGCTTAAAATCCCATTTAAAGTATCAGTAATTTTATGTTTGACATTTATGTTTGCAGGTTTTGTAGATGGTTATGAAATTGAAAAAACCTATTCAGAAAACCATACAGTTAACAGCATTTTTGGGATCCATACACTTACAAAAAATGGCAGTTTAGAATCCAGTATATGCATGAATTTTCAGTTAGTTGATACTGATTCTGACAAACGACCCCAGAAAGAAATAGATTTTATCCCGTGGGATAGGCCCGAAAATATACCCGAACCCTCTGTTTTAATTTGTGAGTGTAGTAGTGGGGGATGTTGTAGCATCATAGATAATCATTTGAATTATGAATGTAAAAGAATCTATCCTTATAATTTTTCTTATAATTTTTCAAATGTGTATCGCATAACTTTTGTACCAGAAAAAACAGAAAAGGAAGCCCAATACTTCGCAATTATGATTAATTACACATTACCTGATTTTACTATTAAACAAGGTGATTATAATGTAGTTCGACTAAGTTTAAAAAATCATTTAAAATATTTGGACACGAAGGGAAAACCCATTCAGAACATAATTGTTCTTCCATCCCAAGATGATATTCCTCGTTTTTTACCAGATGCAGGAGACATTAGAATAGTAAAATATCGTGATGAAAATGGAAACAATCTAAATAGATGGGCTTTCGTTTTTGATGGCTCGGGGGATAAAATAATCTGGTATTGGAATGAGAAAAAGATAAAAGAAAGGGAGATTATCAATAATCTTACATATCTTGGTATGGGTTTTTTGCTTTCTTTACTTGCCGGGACTATTGTATATCTATCTTTAGGAAGAAACCCAAAAGATTTTTTTCGCATAAACACTCCTGAAATAACAAAAAAGCAAATATTTGATACTACAACAAAAAAATTTAAATCTGAACCAGTCATTGGAAGTATTACAGGTAAAACATATCATAAAATAAACTGCAAGTGGGTTAATAACATTGCAAAAGAAAATAAAAGACAATTCGAAAATAAAGATGTAGCAGAAAAAGAAGGATATAAACCCTGTAGAAACTGCAATCCTGATGATTAGTTCTTTAATTTAAGCATAACCTTCCCTCAATTTCTCCCTGACCGGAGTCAAGATTTTTATCAAATCTTGCGCAGCTCCCAACTTTAGATCCATTGGATGCGGTTTTTATTCGGTGCTGCTCCTGACAAAACACGTCTCTTTGTCAATATTCTTGAAACGGATTTCAAAAATGTCAAATATGCTCCGTCTTCCAATCAGATTTGGCACACGATCTGCGGGATTTTTACAAAATGCGGCATCTGCTTTCAGAATATCATCACCAACCTTCAGTGTGACTTCATGTATGTAAGTTTCAACTTCCCCGCCCCCGACACCGCCAAACTTGGCATATCTGCCTTCCTCAATGTTCAGCCCCAATAACTCACCAAAGCTGTGCTGAAAAACAGAGATGTCTGCTCCAGAGTCAACATAAACTGATATATACTTCCAATTTCCTTCCACATACTTGACCGCAATTTCCGCAACAGGTCTTAGAATATTTCCTAATGTGTCAGATCCTTCAATTTTCCAACTAAAACATTTCATAGTATCAGTACCAATAATTCTTTTTTTGGAATAAAATCCAACAACGGCTCTTTATCAGGACATGTTTCTTTTGCTTTATTATATGCCTGCTTTGCATCATCTCCAACACCTACAACCTTCTTATCTACAACAGCAACCCAACGCTCCTGAAAACTCTCTTGTAGTTTTGGTGTATTTTTGCTGAGCCATAAAAAGTCCTCGTTTATCCTCTCCTCTAGGGTTTTAGTTTGAAGCACCATTTTAAATTTTATTTTTAAAAGATTTGAATGACAGCGAAATCATTTTATATTAATATTTAGATTTCAAAAATAAAAACGAATTAATTCCTCTTCGGGTACCCCAACTCCACTTTCCCTTGATTTCTCCCCTTCAGGAGTTAGAATTTTTATCAACCAAATTATCCAAAATATCAGATAATCAATCCGAAGTTAATTTATCCACGATTTTTCTTACAACGGGAATTATGGCTATGGATGTTGGAAATGCCACGATAAATCCGAGTATAAATCCTCGAAACCATATCTCAAAAAAATTAGAAACAAAACCAATGTTTATAAGAGTAAGGATAAAGGATATTGCAAAAGACATGATCAACGATACCAGCACACCAAACAAAATTTCAGAATATTTTTTATTTATTTTCATCATACTATTTTTCAGGGAATTCTAACCCCCCTGCTTCAATCATATCGCGCACGGGCTCTAAAATTTTTATCAAACCTTCCGAAACCCCCTGCTTTAGATCCATCGGATGCAGTTTTTTATTCGAATAAGCCCCCTCCAGCTCGTTATAGGAATTAAATTCAATGTCCCCCCCGAATTTCTCCCTTCTTTCTATTTTCAACCCCCCAAGTTTCGGGAATATTAAATATTTGCAAATCTCAAGTACAGGGTTTCCTTCTACTTCAATGGGACAGTACGCACCGTTGATCTTTTTCCTTATATCCCCCTCAGGCTCATCCACGGCGATTATGGTTTCGGGCTTGGAGGAGGACATCTTACTTTCGGGACCCTGCAGGGAGCATAAAAGAGGCGTATGAACGCATACGGGCTTTTTATAGCCGATTTCAGGCAGTAATTCGCGGGCAAGCATATGAATCTTTCTCTGCTCAATCCCGCCGTGGGCAACATCCACCCCCATAGCCTTAATGTCAGCAATCTGCATCAGGGGATATATCATCTGGGAAACCCGTGCATGCTCTAAGTCGCGGGCTATGTCCTGCATACTCCGCCTTGCTCTTTTCACGCTTGCCAGTAATCCCAGTTTAAGAACATCGTGCACATAATCTTTTTCAAACTGGAACCCTGAGCCTGAAACGAATTCCGTGTTGGGTTTATTCAGACCGATCGCAACAAAGCAGTTTTTCCAGTAATCCACCATTCTCTCAACCCATTCCTCCGAGCCTTTCCTGTTCAAAAGGGTATGGACGTCGGCAAACAAAACCTTCACCCTGAAGCCGGCATCCTGGAAATCGATCTGCTTGTTTACGGCGACCATTGTACCTATGTGCACCCTTCCGGAAACCTCGTATCCGCAGTAGGTTATGGGGGCTTTTTTTTCCCTGATCAGTGAATCCAGATCTTCTTCAGTTACTATCTCCGAAAGGTTTCGCTTTATTAAATCCATCCCGATTTTTATAGTTTATATTTATAAATCAAATTTCAATAATTAAAAATAAAGAAAATGAGTAAAGGATCTGCAGGGGTAATAATGGGGATAGTTGTCCTTATTTCCGCAATGGTTTTTGCAGGGTATATAGGGCACTGGTATTCTGTAAACAACGACTGTGTGAGTTGTAAACTGGGTGTCGGCGGAGAATGCGGCACGATAGGAAGCTGTAATGGAACCTGCAACATGGAGGATGTCACTTTGTGCTGGGTTCCGGCATGCAAGGAAACGGTAGTTGAAGAGTGAGTTGAGGAGACTGTCATGATGCTGCAAGGGACCAAAAATAGATTTGTTTTTAGTTTAAAAAGGGCGGTTCACGAAATCACCCAATCTTCTTCAACATTCCCCTGGCAGCTAAAATCCCTGTCGCACTCGCATTTACAATATCTCTACTCAGCCCCGCCCCGTCTCCCGCGGCAAATAAATTTTTAATTGAAGTTTCCATTGACTTATCCACAACCAATTCCCTGGAATAGAATTTCACTTCGGGAGCGTAAATGAGTGTTGAGTCGCTCGCCACCCCGTGGATCACCTCATCCAGTTTCTCCAGACCTTCAAGCACATCGGTTAAGATTTTATGGGGCAATACCATCGCAACATTCCCGGGGGTCACATCCCTCAACGTGTTTGTTATTGTACTTCTCTGCAGTCTCGCCCATGTAGATCTCCTGCCCCTTCTAAGATCCCCCAGGCGCTGAACTATCGGCCTCCCCCCGCCGACGGTGGTGGATAATTTTGATATGGACTTCCCATATCTTGTTGTATCCTCAAGCGGCTCGGTAAGAACCGTTCGAACCAAAAAAGCAAAATTTGTGTTTTCAGATTTCTTTCCTAACAGAGAATGACCGTTAACACCTATAAAATCATCATAGTTTTCCTTTACAACAAAACCTTCGTGGTTTGTACAGAAGGTTCTCACAAAATCCCCGTACTGGGTCGTCCATATATGGAACTTAGGGTCGCGATTTATCTCAACGATGGAATCCATAATAATGGAGGGCACCTCAACCCTGACGCCAATATCTATCGGGCCGAAACGACCCCGGATTTTATGTTTTTTTACAATATCGCTGACCCAGTCCGCACCAACTCTGCCAGGGGCGATAAGTACATAATCGCCGTAAATTTTCTTTTTATGTGTTTTAACTCCTTTAATTCTTCCGTTCTCAATTATCAAATCAGTAACCTTTGTCTCAAGTAAAAATTCAACGCCTTTTTTCTTAAGATAGCGTTCAAAATTCCCTATCACCTTTGGAGCATTATCACTCCCTATATGTCTTTGCCGAATATCAACAAACTTTATTCCGGCAGCAGAAGATCTCTTCTTTAACTCATAAACTGCCTTATCGTCTCCCACAAGCATTTTCTTTGGGGCACCAAATTTTACAAATAACTTATCCACGAGATCGACAAGATTCCAAGCCAGATCATGATCTCCAGTCTGCATTTCCAGATCGCCCCCAATCCCAGGATGTATATTCAGGGTTCCGTCAGAGAAAGTTCCTGCTCCGCCGACCCCGCACATTATCTCGCATGGCTTGCAGCTCACACAAACCCCTGTTTCCTTCATCGGACAGGCTCTTTCATCTATTGCCTTGCCCCTGTCGATCACCAGAATTTTTAGGTCCTTTTTGCCGTTGACCAACTCATATGCGGTAAACATTCCCGCCTGCCCGGAACCAACGATTATCACGTCATACTTTTCCAATTTTTTTTGTTTGTTATTCTTTATTTTATTAAAAAATAAAAAATAAGTTCATCTAAAAATCCCGAACAACTATCCATTCTTTCAACATCAGACCCGTTCAACTAATAATGGTTAGTGAATTCGCACTTTAATTCGACAAATATGGCTTGGTTTGTGAGTTTTTCATTCAAAAATAAAGAAATTAAGTGGTTGTTACAAAACTGACGCCAATCAGAGATATACAATCTCCTCATTCTACAACATTTTCAAAGTAAGTCGCTAATTATTACCTGCGATCACAGGGGCTACATGCAACCTCGGCGATCTTAACTATAAACAACTTGTGTGTAATTTTTATAGATTGTCTTCTTAGACTTCTGAGTTTTTGCGTTTGATGGTTTTTCCGATTTTGGCGGATCAAAGAAGAAGTCGGATCGCATCAGAGCGGTGATTATAGGCGGGGGAGGCAATACCAAGAGGTTTATTGAGGAATTGATGGGCTGCAGGATAACGGTTCATGGAAAAACGGTGGGGATTATCGGGCCGTTGGACGAGTGCTATTCTGCAAAAGAAGCAATCGCTATGTTAGCCTCCGGGGCATCTCACGGCAGTGTTTACAGATTCTTAGAGAGGGAAAAACAAAATATATTGGAGCAGAAATTCAAGTGAATTTGGATTTGGGTTTAAAATTAAAAAAAGAGAGGATATACCTCCCCCCGTCTTTGATACTGCAAACTGTTCACACCAGTATTTTATGTGCACTCACCCGAATAGTTCACATTTACACCACTTGCGGCAGCGTAGCAATCATTTGAGTAGGTGTTGCCATCACATCCGCAGACAGGAATCCAGACATCAAGGCAAAGTTTTGGTCTTGGCTCGCAAATCCCGTTTCCATCACAGTCTCCCGCAGCTTTTGCACAGTATTCACCAGAAGAGCAGTCATCGTTTGTTGTGCACCCCGTTGGCTCCAGATAACTTATAAAGTCGTCCATCGCACTGATACTGCATCCGAATTTCTTATGTCCTTCGCCCAAATCAAGCAGGTCTATAATCTGACTGCAACTGCATCCTTGCGTGTCATTTATTGTGTAGGATTTTTGCGGTCCTTTGCCCCCTCCTTTTGGTGGCATAGTGTCAAAAATTCCGTCACCGTCAACTAAAGCAAATCTGTTCACTCCTAAGCTAATCGTTGGAACATCTTCCGGTATTGCTGTTTCTGCACAGTAATCACAAACGTCTAATATTCCATCACCATCCGTATCCGTTTCGTCAATTTCTCCTACAGGCACTGTTACCCCATCCACGGATATTCTCACATCCATTAAATAAATATCGCACCAACAATCGTCCATCAATGTGATTAAGATTTCATTAATACCGCACCCTACCTTATCCGTGATGTTAATGACTTGTGTTGTACCTGAAAGAAATGCATGACCTGCAACGACTCCATTCACTTTTATTTCGGATCCGTCATCTACAGCACCCACATATATTAAAACTTCTTCTCCCACTTCCGATGGAGATAAAAACAGGTTTGTTCTAAAATATTCAAAGTCAACAGCGTTTAGACAATACCCATATAACTCGCTTGCTCCACAATATCCCGTTCTATCTATCTCACTTATGTTTGGTGCTGGACCCCAACCGGTTGTAGGTATTGCTGATAAGATAGATTAACGCCCGTAACTATCATACCATCTTCAGCATACTCCCACCCAGAAATTATTGCTGCCTGAACTGGTGTCACCATCGTCATGACCATAAGCACACACAACGAAAAAATTGTTGATTCCCTTTTCATTTTTCACCTCTTTTTGGGTTTCTCACCCTTTATTTTGGTATTTACCTCCCGGCAAGGTTCCGCCTTGTAAAGCGCCCCACACATCGGCGCCCGGCTCAGGGTTCTGACGCCTTCCAGCAAAGTTTTCCCGACAAATGGCCGAATTTTGCCGCTTTGGTGAAAGACTTACCCAGGGTGCTAGATTACCTCGGCATCCTCGTGTCTCAAGCGGTACTCATCAGTACTGATAAGGGTGATTTTTAATAACTCATTACCAGCATCCCTTTTTCTTTTTATGTGCGTGGTTTCAATTCCGATCCAATTGTCATCCATCACGAGTTTGTATGCAATTGAATTGGTTCTTAAATTCAATGACGCTTTCCCGGATTCCAGCACCAAAACCTCAGGATTCTTTGATTTTATTATTGACTGGACTTTATTCAAATTATGGTTGTGACTTACGATAATTTTCCGGCATGATTTTAAAGACATACTTGATTATTATATTTTATATAAATTTCATAAATAAAAATATATTCTATGCGGGTCGATTTATTTTTCTGTTTCAAAAAATATTTTTGGCATTTTTGCGAAAAATCAAGAATTTCTTTTCGTTTTCAAAAAAGACGCCAAGATTTTTTTGAATTTTTCTGTTCTATTTTAGTCTAAAATTTAAAAAGAGAATTATTTCGTTTTATCGGTTTTTGTCCTCTTAGCCTTCTGAGTTTTTGCTTTTGATGGTTTTTCCGATTTCTTTTTTACCCTCCCATCTGCATCTTTCTTAGCCTTCGGCTTTTCTTCCGATTTCTCCACACTCTTCTTTACGGCCTTCTCCACCCTTTTCTTTTCTGGTTTTTCCTCCGCATCCGGCTTTGGTTTTTCAACCTTTTTTTCTTTAACCCCTGATTCCTTCCCCAGTTTCTTCTCGAGTTTCTCCACCTTCTTCTCGAGTTTCTCCACCTTCTTATCCATATCGCCCTCCTTCGCAGCCGCCCTCTTATCCCTCTTTTTAACTTTGTCTTCCGGCTGCTCTTTCTCTTTCTCGACCGCCTTTTCAACCTTTTTGGCCTCCATAACATCTATCTGATCTGGGAAAACAACACCCGGTGGGACTATCTTTACCGTGACCCCTATTACCCCTGCTTTGAGATAGGCCTGCATCAAACCCCTCCTGACCAATTTTAGAGAATCTCCCGCCTTCTTTATATAACCCTCAGAAAACTTTTCTACCCTCGATTTGCCTCCCTTGCCAACAATCTTCCCAGTGAGAATAATCTCAACACCCCTTGCTCCCCCCCTCATAACGGATTTTACCGCCCGATGCGCAACCCTTCTGAAATTCATGCCCCTCTCAAGTGCCATAACAATACTTCTTGCAACCAGGCTGGGGTCCAGATTCCACTGCTCCACCTTCTGCACATCAATCGAAGGATCTTCCAGGTTAAATTTATCCTCCAGTGTTCTCGTCAATTTTTCAATTTGCCTGCCCTTCCTGCCGATAACAAGAGGCGGCTTGTCCACGAACACGGTTATGCGGGTTTTTAGGGACGTTCTCTGTATGTCTATTCCGCTGTACCCTGCACTGCTCAACTCATTTCTCAAAAATCCTTCTATCTCTGATCTGATGAGTCCTTCCCTGATGAAATGTCTGTCAATTGTCACTTTACTACTTTTTATTTAAATTTTAATAATAAAAACGAATGAAATATAAATGAGTCCAGAATTAGAATATGCAACTGGTGCGGTAATCACAAAACCCGGAAGTTCCGAAATTACAAAAACAGGCGACTGGAGAACTTTCAGACCGGTGGTGGATAACGAAAAGTGTATTAAATGCGGAATTTGCGCGCAGTTATGCCCGGAAGGGGCCATTACCCTTACCGATGAAGGCATTGAAATCGATTATGATTACTGCAAGGGCTGTTTGATCTGCATGAACGAATGCCCGAAAGGGGCGATAGAGAAGGTTAAAGAGGAAAAGTAGTTTCTATAATTTTTCCACCACAACCCTGTGCTTTAAAAAATCAATCTTCTTGACTTTGCCGCTTACTTGTTTCTTATCGCCCAGCAATCCATAAACCTCTACCCTGTCATCTTCAATCTCAATTCGAGCCGCTTCTTTCATAAATAATTCCTCTTTTCCGTTTGTTTTTAAATAAACATCTGATTCACACATTTTTCTTTTCATTGAATTTATCAACCGCCTGCGCGGTATTCTTTAGAAGCAGGGATGCTGCTTCCCGGCCTGGCCATGCGCCTAATCCGCAATCCGGGCCGGCGTAAGATATGCGGTCGCCTAAAATCCCGCATGCATTTTCCAGTCTTTTCCCTATGATCTTCGGACTTTCCATGTAATTCAGCATTTCCTCAAATCCTTTGGTTTTCCATACGTCTACCCCCATGGTTTCCTTAAAATCCGCAGCGATCCCGAATATGTTAGTCCTCGCCACCCCGACCCTCAGGAATTTACCATAATCGTCCAGATCCCTTTTATCGATTCCGTCAAGGTTTTTTGGATCCTCCGCTGACTCAATGCCGATAATTGGGATGTTTGATTGGTAAACCCTGTCTATATCTGCTGAAGAATGCAGGTGAATCTGGACGTCCAGATCGGAGCATCCCTCTATTGAAACATTCCAGGCATCTGCAAGATCGTTATCATCCACAACAATATTCGGGTTCAACCCCAGACTCGGCTCGTCCATGCTTATTGTTTTTGTTTCCAGGTATTTTTCATTGATCAACGAGTTTTTTATGAATTTTGATGTGCTTTTTGCCAGGTTTTTCAGCAGGTCCCCTTCCACCGCAGTACCGACATTTTTCAGGTATAACTCCAGGGGTCCCGTTACGCATACCCGGAGGTTTAATGCATCGCCGGTATCTCCGTAATATTTTTTTCCAACCGCATGGAGAGGGTCTATTTCAGGAATCTTTGCAAATTCGTCCTTTACGACCCACGGCTCATCTTCTTCATAGAATTTTTCGATTAACCCGAAAAACCCTTTGATCATATCCCGAAACTGCGGGTAATTCGGGTGCATTATCCCGGATGCGACTTTTAATTCCATTGCACCCTCAACCGCTTTATTGAAAAACTCTTTTTCTTCACCGGAAGCGCTGTTGGTAATCAATTTGAATGCCGTCTCCTCAATTCTTTTTCTTCCAACACCTTCCGGCAGGGGAAAGCTTCCTATGTCATCCGATATTATGCTTGGCATATTATTTATTAAAAGTCTAAGAAAAAAAATATAGAAGCCTAACTTCGGTCGTTATGGGGATATGCCGTGACAACTATAGCATACTCTGCCAATCTCACCGATCGTTAAAGAAGAACTATGGACTCTATTTTATATTTAAAAATCCAATATCCACAGGAATGGAATTTCGTCCAAAAGTAAGTATATCGGAAACCAAGTTCTGATATAATATAGTTAGACGAAATTTTTGGGTCGCCCCTATATTTTTATTCTATTAACACGATATTTATTATAGTTTAAAGTATAATGTTAATATATAGAATACTTCAAATATAGAAAAATGCGAAAGAAAAGAGTCAAATTAATTGCAGAGATAGAAAAACAGCGTAAATCTAAACTTTTAGTGTATATAACAGGAGATAGACCCCCCTTCGGTGCCAGGATAGCTGAAGATGCAGTTAGACCAATGTATGATCATATAGCAAAATTTAACAAGGAAAATAAAAAGTTAGATAAAATAGACTTGTTTGTTTATAGCAGAGGGGGAGACGTTAGTGTTCCATGGAGAATCGTTTCCATGTTAAGAGAATTCTGTGAAGAACTGAGTGTTCTTATACCTTATAAAGCATATAGTGCAACTACTATGATCGCACTGGGTTCAGATAATATAGTAATGGGGAGAAAAGCGGAATTAGGTCCGATAGACCCCACATTAGAAAGAATGCCTATTGGAAGCTCTACAGTTTCTCCAGATCAGATCAGTGTTGAGGATGTATCTTCATATATCTCATTTATGAGGGAGCGAGCTAACATAAATGATCAAATGGCATTATCTAATGTCATCTCATTATTAGCAGAACATGTGCAGCCATTAACACTCGGTAGTATAAATCGTCAATATTCGCATATAAGACTCGTGGCTAAAAAACTTTTAACATCTAGAAAGGAAAAGATGGATGAAGAGCGACTGAGTACTATAATTGAGGCATTAACAGAGAAAATGTATTCACATGGTCATGGGATAGGTCGTAAAGAAGCCAAAGAATTAGGGTTGTCAGTTATATTTCCCGATGAAAAATTGGAAAAAACGATGTGGGATCTGTTCCTTGAATATGAAAAGCTCTTAAAACTTAATGAACCACTTCATTTTGAACAGGTATTAGCAGATAAGGAAGAGGATATATTAAAAGATATTGTGATTGCTTTAATTGAATCAACTTACCTGTTGGATGTGTTTGACCAAGACATAAGAGTTAGGAAGGTAAGGAATATTCCACCTAATCCCCAAATAAATCTAAATTTGAATCTATCACTGCCACCACAAATCGACCCGAGTACTCTTCCAGAGAACGCACAGATAGCAATTCAACAGATTATGGAACAAATATCCAAAACTCTCCCTCAAATGATTCAAGATGAGATGAGTAAACAATCACCGGTTGTTGGTATAGAATCAAGGAGTTTAGGGGGGTCGTGGAAAAAAAGAAAAAATGAAAAATCCAAGTAAAGAAATTAGTAATGATAAGAATATCGAAGTAAATATTAGAATATTGCCATTTAATTCTCGATTTATAAAACTGGGTGGAAAAAGTATTGAACCATACAAGGTGGAAAAGGCAGAACACTATTTATATAAGGAGCCACTAACAACTGGACGCAATTTAATTGTGATCAATAAAGAATCTAAAAATTATGGTATTCCAAAGACAACATTGTGATTTTTTTATGATGGCGACCCAAAAACTCTCACTCCGCTACGCTCCGTTCGGGGCTATCGCCCTCGTCTAACAAAGGGTATCCCCTGCGGCTACGCCTTGCACTTCATGAAATTGCCCTATCGGGCAACTTCGGATACCCTTGTTCCGTTATCGGGTGTGCCTCGCATGGCCATTTGCCAGGTGGTGTAAGTCCACCTTCCTCAATTGCTTGTTCAGAGGAGTAGTCGAAGATGACCCGGAAGGTCTAGCACCCTGTTGAGGGTGGCAAGCTTATAATCGCGAGGTTATGGGTGAAGGAAGCTGCAGACAAAATCGCAGGCCAAAACGTAAGTGAACCCACCGGTGGCACTGTATTATTGACGACCCGCCCAGTGAACCCACCGGTGGCACTGTATTATTGACGACCCGCCCCGATAACGGGGAAGTCCGTTGCATCATGCAGATTAAAACAAGCAGGTGAAGCATGATGGGTGTATGGTGTGTTTAGGGTTGGCATGTGATGAAAGTGGATGGTCTTACCGAGGGAGGTCTTATGCAGTCCTGTGCAGGGAAACACAGGTAAATGAAAGGTATAAGCAGGT
>MCBC01000004.1 GCA_001723855.1 Candidatus Altarchaeales archaeon WOR_SM1_86-2
GTTCAAGTAACTTGATATTCGTAATCTCCCTGATCAATGGAGAAGAAACAAAATCAAGTTTAATCTTCCTTATCTCGGATTCAACATCATCTGCAATTTCTCTTGCAACTTTTTCGGTGAGTCCCGTACCAGCGGTTTCTTTAAGCAGCGAAGTTGCTATCTTTTCCTTATTGAATCGCTGCATAACCCGCTTGGATGTTCTGACCATCAGGGTTCTGCCGTAGATGTAGTTTTCTGCAATCTCGGGATTTAATTCCTTGAGGGCATCATAAACCATCTTCTGTATCTCATGGGTAGGGATGCCGTCATAAACCCTTTCAGAAACCATCTCAGCCACAACCCCTGCCAGAACATCGGACGCGCCAGAATTTTTGCATGAAGCGATTATCTTCCTGGTATCGAAATCCTCCAGTGTATTGTTATTTTTTACAACCTTCATTCTCTTCATATTTCCGTTAATTCTGTTAAAAAATCCTAAAATTGCCCTAAAATCGATTAAATTTCTTTAAATATAAATGCTATTCAAACCCTAAAAATTATCGAATTTTTTGGTGCTGTTCAAAAATAGCATGAAATTTGAAATGTATTTATAATAGACAATTAACATTAGAACTTACTTGACTATTTTATAATACTCTAAAGAGTTAAAATTACCATTTCAGGAGGCAAATATTCAGAAGATATTCAAGAGGCTTTGGCGACCAGTTGGACCAGATGTGCTTTATTCGTCCCGAAATCCCACCTATTACTCTTTCGATTGGATTTGTCGTGTCATGTATTATCCTTTCCGTAAGTGCGAGTTCTGCAAATGTTATCGCATTGTCTTTTGCATTTTCCAGAAACTTCACAATTTTACCGTATCCCTCAGATCTCAACAAATCAACAATATTCGTTAACTCTTCTTTAGTTTTGTTTATCCTCCATTCCAGCCTGTGCATATTTTTATCCTTTAGGTGCTTTGCGACCGAGTTTCTCAGAGTGCAAATAGCAGAGGTTAGAGGCGTCATGAATCGCTTTCTATCCTCATTGCTCACGCCATGCTTCCAAAGATAGTATGATACTCTCCTGATGATGTGTGGGGTAGATCTTTGTTTGAGTTTTATGTAATCGAAGGCTTCAATTAAATCCTCTTGGCCATCGCTTATCAGTACAGTATCGTCATTCACAACTCCCAATTCTTTAACCTCTTTACCTATCGTATCCCATTTCTCATTCACAGATACGGTTATGGGCGTCACGCCTTTCGTTTTTGTTTTAGTTCCGATTACCACTCTGATTAGATTCTTTTTCGATTTAGTACTGTGGGACTTTGATTCATCACCAAAAAGACAATCCATTGTAATGCCTTTACAATTTTCCTTTATCTTTTCTTTAGCAAGTTTGCCTTCCTCTTCTATCGCATTTTGTATTGTGCCTATTGACACCTTAACATTCAGGAGATCCAGCAGATACTCTTGCTCTTCCCTACGACTTAAAGAAGTCGCAAGATTGGCCATTTTCATTTTGAGAGAAGCTGCAACTCTTTGCTTATCTTTTAGACCCAAATACCCGATGATTGGTGTTGATATATCTCCAGACTGCTTATCTCTTACTTGAATCGGTTTAATTCTAATTGCGCCCAATTCGGTTTTAAGTGTTCTATTTTCTTTTGTCGCGTATCGTTTGAAGTTGAAATCTTGATTATTTCGTGAATACTTCTCACCACACATAGTGTTTATGAGGTGGTCCGGGATGGCATTAACAATTGCTTGTAGCACTTCCCGTGGAATTTCTACCTTTCGTATTTCATTTACTATAGCATCTACTGGCACCGTATCAGGCATCCCATTGGATGCATCAATAACTACTCTTATGTCCATTTATGGCTCATTACAAATGAGACTGCATTATGGACAATATCAGAGTTTAAATTATCTTCTGGCTAAATACTAACCTCATTTAGGACGCTACTGATAACGATTTTAATATATTTCCGTCTATGGCCATCGGTTTAGAATTTCATGCCATTTTTGAACACGACCAATTTTTTTCAATAAAACGGGTTAAGTTCCAACCTTCACTGCTTCAGTTATCCTCTTTAATGTAGCGATTGCAGAAAGTGCCGCAAGATAAGAGGTCTTCGGATTCCGGGGAGAGGGAACATTCTCAACTCTTGTTTTCAATTCACCGAAATCTCCCCGCACGGAAATCTCATGGATATTATTCTTTACTTTCGGGTCGGCAATAATCCTGACCTTTGTCTTATCCAAACCGATTCCTGCCAAACTTAAAGTCGCGGCTACATTCACATTCGCGGGGAATTTCCTGACCGCTTCTCTTGCAGGACCTTCATACAATACGGTTTTTTTGTTTGCATCAACCCCTAAACCCCCTGGATTTTTTGTTGTTGTGAGGGTAACGGATTCTACGGCTGCGATATTTGCGGATTTAACCCCATCTATGCCAGCGATCGCACCTGAAGGTATGTAAATTTTCAACCCTTTCTTTTCTGCCGCCAAAATCATAGTTAAGGAATTCATCGAAGCTGGTTGTGAATCTTATGTCCCCCATTATATTCGCGGGCAATAAATAAAAACCGTCTTCACATATATCAAAAACCCCTGCTATTTCACAATCCGCGGTTCCGTTATAAACAGCCTCTACTATTATCCTCCCTATGTTCCCGCAGCCTATGACACCTATCCTCATTTTTATTTGTTACTCTTGATATTATAAAATATGAGCAAGAAAAAAGAAAAAGAGCGAAATGAAGAAGAAGCAGCACAAGAAGTTAGAGGTAAAGCATTTACGCTCCTGAAGGAAATTGGAGAGGTTATTGTCATAATTTTTGTGATATTGCTGGTACTGCGGTTGGCTTTTGGGCCCACTGCCGGACTGATGCCGATGGTGGGGGTTGAATCCGGGAGTATGGAACACCACAGCGATTCATGGGAAATATGGCTTAAATCCCATGGTTTATCCGAAACCGAAATAGAAAAATTTCCTTTTCAGGATGGTTTTAACACAGGGGATATGATCGTGACCCGGTGGGGTGAAGTAAAACTAGGGGATGTTATAATATTCAAGCGGGATCTGGGGCATTGGAGGGGAAATGAACCCCCGCTCATTCATAGAGTCGTCGGGATTGTTGAGATCAGAAACTGGGAGGTTAAAAGTATCAGCGGGACAACTGACTGTATAGACAAACAGATTTATACAACCCATATTCCCCTTGTCAGGGATTGCGCATCGGCAGACCAATGCTTGTACCCGGATCCAGAAAGATACCAGAACCAGGAGACAAACGCCGGGAACTTCACCCTTTATGTAACAAAAGGTGACAATAATCGTGTTTCTGACCAGTGCGGGAATTTAGCATATCCTGTTACCGCTCAACAGGTAATCACAAAGGCATGGCTCAGGATTCCAAAAATCGGATATCTGATCATTTGGAAGTGGCAAATAATCCCTGCCATTATCATAATCCTTATAATTGCGTATGGAATATTTGAATATAGAGGTAAGAAGCGATAGACAAGATAAAAATGAAAACTCTTTTAGATGCCGACTACATCACCAGGGACGATAAAGCCGTTGTCAGATTATTCTATAAGGATTCCGGGAAGGGCAGGTATGTCGAAGAAATAACTGATTTTGAGCCGTACTTCTATATGATTCCGGAGGATCGGGACAGGGGGGGCGTGGATGCTTTGAAAGAGAGATTGATGCATGAAAAAGTTGTGAGGATCGAGGAGAAGGAGATGACCGATTTAAATAAAAAAATCACCGCTCTCAAGGTTATTGCAAAACACCCTAAATATGTTCCCGAATTAAGAGAACTGAATGTTCCCGGCTTAAAGGAGGTTAGAGAGGCGGACATACCATTTGCGCATCGCTACCTCATCAACTCCGGCTTAATCCCGATGGAAAACGCCGAAGATGTCGGGTTGCGGATCGCGGCAGTTGATATTGAAACCTATAACGCTCACGGTGAACCAAAAGCAGAAAGAGACCCCGCGGTTGTAATATCCTATGCGGATTCCCAGGGTATGGAAAGGGTCTGGACGTTTACTAAAGATGATTTTGATAATAAACTTTTTAAAAAAAATAAAGAAGAATTTGTAATCTTAAAAAACGAAAGCGAGATTATTAAAGCACTGATAGAAACGGTAAAAACCCGGCACATTGATCTGATCGTTTCCTACAATGGAGATAACTTTGATTTCCCATACCTAAGAACGAGATGCGAAAAACTGGGCATCAAACTTGCTCTTGGAGTGGATGACAGTGAAGTAAAACTGGAGCGAAGGGGGATGAATCTCGGTGCGAGGGTAAGGGGACGCCCACATGTTGATTTATTCCCGGTTTGCAGGCGGGTCTTTAATCTGCCCCGCTACACTCTTGAGTATGTATATGAAGCGATTTTTGGTGAAAAAAAAGAAGACGTTGATGCAATGAAAATCCATAAATACTGGGAGTCGTATAAGGAAAATCCAGAAGACTTTGAGATGCTTTTATCATATTCCCTCAGTGATGCAGTCTCGACTTTAAGAATCGCTCACACCCTTTTACCCCTGCAGTATGAACTTTCCAGAATTGTTCGCCAGCCGGTTTATGAAGCATCAAGGGCAGGGTCCGGACAGATGGTCGAGCATTTGCTCATTGAGAATGCATACAGGACGAATATCCTGGTCCCGAACAAACCCCCGGATCGAGAGGTAAGAATGAGGGAAAGACAAACTTATGTTGGGGCGTATGTTGTCGATCCGGTGAAGGGAATCCACGAAAATATAGTTCTGTTTGACTTTCGTTCCCTCTATCCCAGCGTTATCATCTCCTACAATATTGACCCGGGGACGCTTGACTGCGACTGCTGTGCAGATTCTGATTTTAAAAAGTTAGATATAAAGAATCATTTTTGCAAGAAAAAGAAGGGATTTATCCCTGAGATTTTAGGATGTTTAATTAAAAGAAGAATTGAAATAAAGGGGAAATTGAAGAATGAAACAAATATCGAAAGGAAAAAACTGTTGGATGTTAAACAGCAGGCGGTTAAACTGCTTGCAAATTCATTCTATGGCTATACTGGATTTCCGAGAGCAAGGTGGTACTGCAGAGAATGCGCATCCGCCACCACCGCCCTTGGAAGACGGTACATTCATATGGCCGTTAGTGAAGCAGAAAGTTTCGGGTTTAGAGTTGTTTATGGAGACACGGACTCAATCTTTATCACCCAGGTTAATGAACCCGATAAGGAAAAGATCAAGAGCAATGCTCAGAAATTTCTTAAAAAGATTAACTCTGCTCTCCCTGAGGAGATGGAACTGGAATTCGAAGGCTTTTATCCAAGGGGAATTTTTGTGACAAAGAAAAGGTACGCTTTGATGGATGAGGAGACAAACCTTACGGTTAAGGGTTTAGAGACCAGAAGGAGAGATTGGGCAAATGTTGCAAAGGTTACGCAACAGAAGGTTTTGAACACCATCCTCCTGGATAATGATCCGGAAAAAGCCGCAGAGATCGTGAAGGGTGTCGTTGATGATATCAGGGAGGGGAATGTTGAGATGGACGATCTTGTAATAAACACCCGCCTTACCCGCAAAATCGGAGAGTATGTTTCCATTGGCCCGCACGTCATGGCTGCTAAAAGGGCCCAGAAGATGGGTATGGATGTGGACGAAGGAGATATAATCCCATATATAATCACAAGGAAAGGGGGGAGCATAAGTGATAAAGCACGGGTTGCAAACTTTGTTGAACCCGGAGATTATGATGCAAATTATTATATCGATAACCAGGTGATTCCGGCCGTGATGAGGGTTTTCGAGGCGCTGAACATAGGAAAGGATGAACTGAAAGGATTAGGAAGGCAGATGACTCTGGGGGGTTTTTGATTTTTATTGTAATCAAACTATATGTTTTTTCTGTTTAAATACTTGTTCTTTATTTCCCCATCCTCTCGTAAACCTCATCAAGATCGGCATCGGTCTCAACACAGCCCTCCTTGAGAAGCAGTACAGCCTGTGATGGTATTCCTTTCTTTTCCAGTTCAAGCATGCCCCAGTAAGCCTCATAGGGACATGCCACACCCAGCACAGCTTTTGGTTTGTGTTTGCTGATTATCCTCTTTATAAAACTTCCGCCGGTGATTACGAAGGTTTTTCCGTATCCCAATTCATTTGCTTTCTTTTTGATCTCGCAGACCTTACATCTGTTGCATTCGATACACTTTATCCCGTCAAAAGAACTCATCTTTGCCGGGCACTCAAGTGATCTGAGACACTGGGGCAGGATAACAATCCTGTCTTCATACTTTACTGAATCAAAATCATCCTTCATCAATACATTCCTTATCTCTACCGCTACTATTTCAACCATTCTGTCATTGCCGCCAAAAAATGAGATTATTCGTTTTGCAGGGATATAAAATGAATCCAGGATGAACAGCACAAAACCGGAAAATATCATCCTTTTTCTTTTATAAGTTATGTAAGCAAAGATCAGCCCGAGCACTATAACTATTAAGATTATTACAATAACTGCCACAAAGATCCTGCCCAAAAGGTCATACGGGATTTCCATTGTTTTTTATTTTTGACTTAAGTAGGCTTGAACGGATTTTCGTTTGTCTGACGGTCCAAGTTTTTTTCAATTTGAATTTTTTGCCTTTATTTTCATTCATTTTTAAATATTAAAAAATTCCTTTGTGTTGGAGGTTGTAATTTCTTCAACATCACCAATATCAACACCTTTGATCTCGGCGATTTTTTCAGCACTAAGTTTAATATTTACCGGCTCATTTCTCGTTCTTGGAACCGGCGAAAGATAGGGGGCGTCGGTCTCTAAAACTATCGATTCGAGAGGAAGTTCACCAACAAGTTTCTGTTTCATTTTAGAGTATATTATCGATGTTGGAACAGAAATCAAACATCCAATGGATATTGCATCAAGTGCCTGCTTTGCTGTTCCAGAGAAACAGTGAAGAACTGCCTTCTTGCTCCCCTCCGTTAACATCCGAACAATATCCTCCTCTGCATCTCTTGAGTGAACAACCAGCGGCAGTAACAGCTCGTCTGACAGGAGAATAAATTTTTTAAAATTTTCCCTCTCAACCATGTGTTTTTCCTTCTCCCTGACCCAGTAATAATCCAGCCCAACCTCCCCGATTCCGATAATTTCATTTCTATGTTTCTTAATCAGCTCTATTCTCCCGTCAACCACCTCTTCGCTCAATTCCGTTGGGGGCAAACCGATGGTTGTATGGATATTATCAAACCGGGTTGCTAATTCTAATGAGTTCTTAACCTTACCCTGGTCTGTATCAACAAATGAATTTATTACCGCGATACCCGCTTCTTTTGCACTTTTAATTACAGCACCCCTGTCTTTATCGAACTGTTTAAAATCGAGATGAGCATGAGTGTCAATCAGCATTTTATCTTTTATTTATTTTACTTTGATTCATTAAATAATAAGGAAATGTGTGGAATTGTTGGTTATGTTGGAGAGCGGGAATGCGTGCCGATTTTGATGGACGGGTTAAGAAGGTTAGAGTATAGGGGCTATGATTCGGCAGGCATTTCGGTGATGGACGGCAAAAAATTAAAGATTAAAAAAACTCCCGGGAGAATAAGTGATTTAGTCAGGAAGATCGATCAAGACCCCGAATTTCAAAACAAAGATTTGAAATTCAACATCGGGATAGCACATACGCGCTGGGCAACCCACGGCGAGCCAAATGAAGTAAACGCGCACCCCCATTTAGACTGCAAGGGTGAGATAGCGGTGGTGCATAACGGGATCGTAGAAAACTATGCGGTATTAAAATCAAGGTTGGAGAAGTGGGGGCACACGTTTAAGTCAGACACAGACACGGAAGTTATCGCTCATTTGATAGAGGAATTTTATGACGGTAATCTGGAAAAGGCGGTAGAATCCGCGGTCAGGCTTCTGGAGGGCAGTTATGGGATAGGGGTTATGAGTTCAAAAGAGCCTGGAAAGATTGTGGCAGCAAGACTCGGAAGTCCTCTAAAGATAGGTATAGGCAAAGACGGGCATTTTATCGCATCGGATATGCCCGCTATTCTGCCCTACACTCGCGATATTATTCACTTAAATGATAGGGAAATAGCATCTTTAACCCGGGATGGCGTAAACATATACCACATGGAATCGGGGCCGAGAGAAAAAAAGATTGAAAAGATCCTTCTGGATATAACCGCTGTGGAGAAAAACGGCTATCCTCATTTTATGTTAAAAGAGATATACGAGCAGCCGGAAACGGTGGCTAATACACTGCGCGGCAAGTCCAGAGCCGGGGGCAGGATAGGAAGGCTCGTAAAGGCAGTGGAGGATGCTCAACCGGAGGGGGGACTTGGCGAGTTAGGGGAGATAACCGAGGATTATCTCAAGGGGATAGAAAAGATTATAATTATCGCTTGCGGCACATCTCTGTACGCCGGTTTAATCGGGGAGTACGTGATTGAGAAACTTGCTAAAATTCCCGTGGAGGTGGAGTATGCATCTGAATTTCAATACCGGAACCCTGTTCTGGATAAAAAAACCATGATAATAGCGATCTCCCAGTCAGGAGAGACCGCAGATACCATATCTTCGATAAGAAGAGCCCAGATTCACGGCGCTAAAGTTTTTGGTATATGTAATGTCCCGGGAAGTACGATAGCGCATGAAACCGACGGGGGAAAATATACCAGAGCCGGGCCGGAAATCGGGGTGGCTTCAACCAAAGCATTTACCGCCCAGTTAGCTGTAATTTATCTCCTGGCGGTATTTCTGGGTTGGATGAGGGGTAACATTTCATCGCGAGAGGCAGGGAAGATTATGGATGAGTTAGGGAAGATCCCCGAAGAAATCAAAAAAGTTTTGGAAACAGATGATGAAGTGGTGAAGATAGCAAATAAGTTTTATGGAAACAGAAATTTTCTTTACATGGGAAGGGACTTGAGTTTTCCAATAGCAATGGAGGGTGCACTAAAATTAAAGGAGATTTCATATATACATGCTGAGGGCTACCCCTCCGGTGAGATGAAGCACGGCCCAATCGCTCTTATAGATGAGGATATGCCGGTTGTCGTTATTGCCCCAAAAGACGGGGTCTATGAGAAAGTGATAAGTAATATCGAGGAAGTTAAAGCAAGAAAGGGTGTGGTCATAGCGGTCGCAACCGAAGGCGACAAGGAAATTTCAAAAAAGGCAGATCATGTGATCTATATACCCAAAACGGAAGAAATCCTGACCCCGTTTCTATCCGTTATCCCATTGCAGTTACTTGCTTATCATATAGGAGTTAAAAGAGGATGCGATGTTGACAAACCAAGAAATCTGGCAAAGAGCGTCACAGTGGAATGACTTCCCTATTAAGATAAAAAATTAAAATGGCAAAGAAAATAAGCAGAGAGGTTGGGTATATCAATGAGATAAGGAACTGTTTCTTTGATCTTAAACGCAGGGAAGTAAAAAAAGCGTATGATGTCATGAAAGACGCAGAGTGCATTCTGGTTTACGGATCCGGAAGATCATTTTCCGCAACACTGATCGGGATAAGCCAGATAGCAAGAAAAAAGAGGGTTATTAGTCCCGAAAACCCCGGGTTTCCTGGAATAGACAGGATAGTGGAGTCGCATGACAATACTGTTTTTTTAGTGGCATCAGGGTCTGGAACGACTCCCGCTACTCTAAATGCCGTTGAAGAGACCGCTGCATATATTGATAAGAGCAATACTGATAAATTGAAGGTAATTGCCATCACCTCTGAGCCGGAATCTCCCGTTGGGAAGATAGCAAGCGATTACGGCCACATTATCAGATTAGAAGGCAGGACAAAAGTGGATGAATCCCTAAGCAAGGCAGATCAATATCTTGGAAAGGGAATAATGGGCGACCAGTTTGAATTAGCCACTCTTTCATTATGCCAGAGAATTACAGAGTCATTATATGATGATGCTTCTTCAAAAAGTATCTTTGAGAGAGCAGAGCGGCAATTTAAGGTTATCGGGAAAGTTGTTGATGATATTGTTTTATCAAGGGATTACGAAAAAGTCCTTGAGAAGATAATAGAGCCGCACTCTGTTACTCTTGGGGGGGTGAATCATGCCAACTTGGTGGCATCAATGACAGCCATAAGACTTGCTCATGTCAAGAGAGCCCTTGGAGATGAGGTTTTTGTGTGCAGAAGAGAGAATACGCCCCAGCCAAGAGTCGGGGATCTGGTGATACTTATCTCCCATTCCGGCGAGACGCCATCAATAGTCACATGGCTTAATGCTTTCGATAAGGTTGGAGTAAAAATTCTTGGAGTCAGCGGACTTGGATCATCAACTTTGTCAAACAGATCTGATTACAGATTCATATTTAAAGGCAAAAAAGAGGTTATGAAGGGCTCATCAATCATCGTGAGGGGAAAACCTTCTCCATTCTACGAAACCGCGGCATATGTTCTGAGCCCCCTCCCAACTCATCTTTGCATGAGGTTGTATGAGAGGGGCTATGAACTGCCTGAGTATCTGCTGAAAGCGATGCATGATATAACATCTTAAAAATGAATCGCTTAAAAAATATTGTTTTTATTTTTAAATAATCTAAATAATTAATTATCATTTTTTAAATGAATATGATTGCAGAGGATTACTTAATCGTGGGAGTGGTGGCATTGGTCGGGGCATTGATCGTGGTAGTAACAATCGAGGGCGTTTCAAGAATACTCCGTCCGCATAAGCCGGTAAAAGATAAATATGAAACCTATGAGTGCGGGGAGATCTCGATCGGGACAACAAGGATTAACTTCGGGGTTCAATACTACCTCTATGCTTTAGTATTTGTGGTTTTTGATGTCGAGGTAGTGATTTTGTTCCCATGGAGCGTGGCTTTTGCTGACCTTGGATGGTTTGGATTTGTAGAGGTGATGTTATTCGTTTCAATCCTCGTTGTCGGGTTCGTGTATGCCTGGAGGAAGGGAGCGCTCGACTGGATAGAAAAACAGGTAAATTAAGGAAAATGAATAAAAAACTTGATGACTCAATAATACTCACCACAATAGATAAGTTCCTGAACTGGGGGAGGCTTTCGTCTCTCTGGCCCCTGACGTTCTCCACCGCGTGCTGTGCGATTGAGATGATGGTGGCCGGCTCTGCCCACCATGATCTTTCAAGATTCGGGATGGAGGTTTTCAGAGCAACACCCAGGCAGGCAGATCTGATGATCGTCGCAGGCACGATCACCTATAAGATGGCACCCCGCGTGAAAAGACTTTATGACCAGATGGCTGAGCCTAAATATGTCATTGCGATGGGCGCCTGTGCCATAAGCGGCGGACCCTTTAATATGTCCTATGGAGTCGTGGAGGGGGTGGATAAAGTGATCCCTGTTGATGTCTACGTTCCGGGATGTCCTCCAAAGCCAGAAGCACTGCTTCATGGGATAATGAAACTGCGAAAAAAGATTGAGAATGAGAGAAAGTTGACGGAAAAAATAAAAGAATGGAAATAGCAAAAAAAATAAAAGAAAATTTTAAAGCAGTAAAGATATCTGACGGCGAAATCAGAATAAAAAAGAATGCTTTACCGGACCTTTGCAGATTTTTACATGAATCGGGCTATACCCATCTCTCATTGATTACTGGCGTCGATTATACGGATGAGAGGGGTGAGTTTGAGGTCGTGTATCATCTTTATTCGTATTCAAAGAAAGATTTGATTACAGTAAAAACGGCTGCCAAGGTAAAAGGTGCCGGGTCAAAAACCAGGGGAAAGAAAACTGAGATTCCTGAAGAGATCAAGAAAAAGGTTAAAGATTGTATTGGCTGCAAGATATGCACCAAAAAATGTCCGCAGGAGATTGATGTGAAAGAGGTTATCTTTGGTTTAAAGGAAGGTAAAGACGTTGACCCCGGGGTTATAGAGAATTGCTCAGAATGCGGTTCATGCGAAGAGAAATGTCCGAAGAAGATTGAAATTTTAGGTGTGTTTGAAATGTTAAAACTGGGATCTTCCGGTGGAGATTCTGGCGGCTCCGATGACTATGAAATGCCGTCCATACCGTCAATAACCCACATTTACAACTCTGCCGACTGGCATGAACGGGAAGTTTATGATCTGATGGGCATAGAATTCGAAGGACATCCCAACCTGAGAAGGATGTTTCTTTCGGAAACATTTGAGGGATACCCTCTCAGAAAATCATATCCCTTGACTAAAAAACAGGAGGTTAACATAAACGCGGAATTTGAGGAAGATGAGCATTTGCTTGACAACCGCCTGAATACACTCCAGAAACAAAGCGGGACGGGTCTGTTCCACCTGAACATGGGCCCGCAGCATCCCTCCACTCACGGGGTTCTAAGGTTAAGGCTGCTGGTTGACGGCGAGATTATAAGGGAGATCTACCCTGTTCTCGGTTATCTTCACAGGGGTATAGAAAAGATCGCTGAAAACCTTAATTATACGCAGTTTATCCCGTACACGGACCGCCTGGATTATGTTGCTTCAATGATAAATAATGCCGCGTATGTCTATGCGGTAGAAGACCTCATGGAATTGGAAATTCCCCTGAGGGCAGAATATCTGAGGGTTATCGTGATGGAATTGCAAAGGATTGCAAGCCACCTTATATGGTTTGCCTCGTGGCCAATGGATCTTGGGGCAACAACCCCTTACTTTTACACCCTGAGGGATAGAGAAAGGATCCTCTGGATATTCGAGGACTTATGCGGAGCACGGCTAACCCTCAACTATTTCAGGGTTGGAGGAGTGACGGGGGACATGAATGATGCGGCGGAGAAAAAATTAAAGGATTTCCTTGGCATTATGCCTGAAATGATAGAGGAATATGAGCAGCTGCTGACGGAAAATGAAATAATAATCGGGAGGTCAAAGGGGGTTGGATACCTGAGCAAGAAGGATGCGATTAATTACGGCGTTACCGGACCTATTTTAAGGTCAGCTGGAGTGAAGTACGATATAAGAAAGGCCCATACGTACTCGGTTTACGATAAATTTAAATTTAAAATTCCGGTTGAAAAAGGATGTGATGTCTATGCCCGCTATAAGATCAGGATGGAGGAGATGAGGCAGAGTTTAAGTATAATTTCCCAGGCATTGGATGGGATTCCTGAGGGGGAAATCAAAGCAAGGGTTCCGAGACTTATCACACCCCTGAAAGGAGAATCATACAGCAGGGTTGAATCCCCTAAAGGGGAGCTCGGGGTGTATATGATTAGTGACGGCTCCCAGAGACCATACCGCTTACATATAAGATCGCCGTGCTTTTGCAATCTCTCCTCAATATCACGGATGTGCGAGAATTCAGTTGTAGCGGATCTTATATCTGCTACCGCAAGCATTGACATAGTCCTGGGGGAGATAGACAGGTAATTATTATCCGAATCATTTTATCAAAAATAAAAAAATGGAAGTGCAAACCATATATGATTTAATAGTATATGTATTGAACTTAATCGGGATCCATGAGGTAGACTTTTTGCTTAATCTCGTCATTTACGGAGTGATGGGATTGGCGGTGTTCGGTATTGTTGGAGCGGTTTTAGCGGTACACAGTTACGCGGAAAGAAAGATCATGGGTGATTTCCAGGTACGGTTGGGACCGATGGTTGCAGGCCCGCGGGGAATTTTTCAGCCCATTGCGGACGGGATAAAACTGGTCACCAAGGAGGATATTATACCAAGGGGGGTGGATAAATGGTTATTTATTGCCGCCCCGATAGTGGTCATGGTCTCCACTCTATTAATACTGGTCCCCATACCGTTTGGTAAAATAAACATTGACGGGAATGAAATATTTTTGGTTTTTGCAGATCTGAAGATTGGAATACTCTTTATACTGGCGGTTTCTGCGATCTCCCCCCTGGGCATAATAATGGCAGGGTGGGCGTCAAACAACAAGTATGCCCTACTGAGCGGGTTGAGGGCTGCAGCCCAGATGATGTCATATGAGATCCCAATCGTGCTGGCGATAATAGGGGTCATTTTAGTTTCAGGAACCATGAATTTAATCGAAATTGTCAATGCTCAGCAGGAGCTGATCTTTGGCATAATCCCAAAATGGAATATCTTCCTTATGCCAATAGCATTCATCGTATTCTTTATCTGCGCGGTCGCGGAAATAGGGAGAGTCCCGTTTGACACGATCGAGGCGGAAGGCGAGTTGGTTGCGGGATATAATATAGAGTACAGCGGGATGAGGTTCGCGTTTTTCTTTATTGCCGAATACGCTCACCCGTTCATAATTGGCGCTTTAGCAACCCTGCTTTTCCTTGGGGGATGGCATGGTCCAACTTTTGGCATCGCAGCGTTGGGGATTGTATGGTTTTTAATCAAAACCGCCGTATTTGTATATATAATGATCTGGTTCAGGGGCACTCTGCCGAGGATAAGGATAGACCAGATGCTTACCCTTGGCTGGAAGTATATGATTCCATTAGCATTATTAAATATCGCTATCGTCGGGGCATTAAAGTTTATCGCTCCGGGGGTGTTTTAAAAATAAAAAACATATAGTTTATAGGAAAATAACTTTTAGGGTTATAATCATAGAAAACATACGGTTCGTAATTACAATAAAAAATGGTCAAAGGAATATTGAAGGGTATGGCACTAACATTGAAGTATGCTCTCTTAAGAAAGCGGGTCACGGTCCAGTATCCATTTGAAAAACCAAGGGAGTCACCAAATTTCAGGGCAATGCACATACTGCACCCGGAAAAATGCATCTTATGCAATTTATGTGCCATGGCGTGCCCGAATAAATGCATTGAAATTAAATTAAAGGAGGGGAGGGAAAGATCAAGGAAGTTGAACGATTATGATTACATCGTGGATATCGGAAAATGTTTGTGGTGCGGGTTATGCGAGGAAGCATGTCCCAAAAAAGCCGTGGAATTGGGCCCGGAATTTGAACTGGCAGAATATGATAAAGATAAATTCATACGGTATATGGACACATCCATCCCGGAAGAAGATAAAGAATCTTGATTTGATTTTTTATTATTAATCATTATAATCTTAAAATAAATGAAAACCAAAAAAAATGGAAATGAAACATATTGAAGATAAAAGGGTGAGGGATTTGATGACCCACGGGGTTGTAACGGTGCCGGAGTACGCAAAGGTTATAAATGTTATAAAGATCCTTAATGAAGGACATGTGCATGGTGTTGTGGTGGTGGGCAAGGAAGGCAAAGCAGTAGGCGTTATCTCCGAAATAGATATACCAAAAGCGTTTGGAAAGGATCTGGGCAGGATAACTGCAAAAGAGATAATGTCATCCCCTGTCAAAACCATAGATGTAAATTCAAGCATCTTGGATGCGACAAAAATTATGAAGAAGAAGAACATAGACAGGTTGTTCATACTGGACAAAAAAGGTTTTCCGAGAGGAATAATATCAATCACGGATGTGATAAATGAGATAGTAAGTGTTGGAATTAGCGGCATTTGGGTTGTTTGGAGCAATCTCCATCGCAACGGCAGTAATGGTTATAGCGGCAAAGGAGATAATGCACTCCGTGTTTTACTTGGCCGCGTTCTTTATATCAATCGCATGCATCTACATCATGCTTCAAACCCCGTTTTTGTTCGCAACCCAGATATTGATCTATGTCGGGGGAGTCGTTGTGATGATGATATTTGCGATAATGCTGGTAAAGAGAGAAAAGGAAAAATGAAGATAGATATAAAAGAAAGAGACGCAGTGAATTTAGCGATTGCAATTGTGTTTTTAGCCGTAATGGTCAATGCGATCGCTGGGGTAGATTATACCGGGGCAGGCAGCAAAACGAATGAGATAACAACAAATGCCGTCGGATTAAATCTATTCGGAAATTTTTTGGTTGGTTTTGAAGTGCTCGCTTTACTATTAACCGCATCGCTCGTAGGAGCAATCGTTATCGTTATCGCATATAAGGATAAAAAATAAGATGGTCACGGTAGAACATTATCTGGTGCTGGGAACGGCAATATTCGCAACAGGGCTATTTGGAATCCTGACTCAAAGGAATTTAATAAAGTTTTTGATGTGCATTGAGATCATGGTGAACGGAGTGAACCTAAACTTAGCATCTTACGCATCGTTCATTAATGACCCATCCGGCCAGGTGTTTGTTTTATTCATCCTGGCAATATCAGCCGCGGAAGTGGCAGTTGGTTTGGCGCTGGCTATATTGATCTACAGGACTTACGGAAACATAGATATTTCAACCCTATTTGATAATTTAAAAAAATAAAAAATGGCAGCAATTGAAAGCACGTGGGTGGTATTGGCATTGATACCGTCATTGATCGCAGCACTAATATTAGCATCCAGAATGTCATTTTTTGAGAAATTGCCAAATTTGAGGGACAGCATAACCACCATAGCAACAATTTTAACCTTTTTAGTTATAATGTTATTTGTTCTCCCGCCGGTTCTCGAAGGAGAAATACTTTATTATGAACTTTTTGAACTCATACCCAACTTAAGCGTGGCATTTGAGGTTGATGCATTTGGAATGGTCTTCGCCTTAGTTACATCATCTTTATGGATCGCTACCAATATCTATGCCATTGGATATATGCGCGGCTTAAAGGAACATGCTCAAACCCGCTTTTTCATTTACTTTACAATCTCGATTTTCGCAGCCCTTGGAATTGCCTTTTCAGCAAACTTATTAACTTTATTCATTTTTTATGAAATTTTAAGTATCGTTACATATCCGTTAGTTATTCACCACCAGGATAGAAAAGCAATGACTGGCGGAACGGAATATCTGATTTATTTAATTGTTACTTCAATGTTATTCCAGCTTTTAGCAATACTTTTGATTTTTGGCTTAACGGGAACATTAGACTACACGGAAGGTGGATTTTTAGCAGGACACGGCACCGCGTTAATGCAGACAATAATTTTCTTATTATTGATATTTGGTTATGCAAAAGCGGCATTGTTCCCGATACATAAATGGCTTCCAACGGCAATGGTTGCCCCAACCCCGGTAAGTGCGTTGCTTCATGCGGTGGCGGTTGTGGTTGCTGGTGTCTTTTCGGTAATGAGAGTCGTGTTTGATGTTTTTGGTCCGACATTAATGAAAGCATTATCACTGGATTTAGTTCTCGGCGGCTTTGCTGCTTTTACACTTCTTGCAGCGTTACTTTACGGACTAACGCAGGATAATCTAAAAAGAAGGGTTGCGTATTCAACTGTAAATCAATTATCGGTTATGATGTTGGGCGCCGCATTACTTACAAAAACCGCAATGACGGGTTCAATCATACATATCGCAGCACATTCGTTTGGGAAGATCATTTTATTTTTTGCAGCAGGAGCGATATATGTTGCGGCCCATAAAAAATTGATAAGCAAATTGGATGGGATTGGAAAGCAGATGCCAATAACGATGGTCTGCTTTTTTATCGGGATGCTTGCGATGATCGCAGTTCCTCTCACTTTCGCATTCACAAGCAAAGGAATGATGGTTGAGGGGGCATTGGCTGGCAATTATTTAATATTTTGCGGCGTGTTTCTATTAGCAGGGTTCCTGGACTTGATTTATTTCTTCCCGATTGTTTTCAGAGCATTTTTAAGGGACCTTCCAAAAGGGGAAAAGAAAGAATGGAAAGAAGCGCCGCTGCCGATACTGGGTCTTGTTGTTGCCCCCATCGCAGCCGTTACGGTTTTTGTTGTTGTATTTTACTTTGTTCCGTATCCATTCATGGATCTGGCAGAGATCAAGATAGGTAACGTGGGGCATGTTGAAGATGTTATGCCGCACGAGGAAGCGCAGCACTTGGGTCATACTGCAGAACTTGCGGTGCTTGGAATAGTAATCCTTTTCGCGATAGCAAATTATGCATATTTCGGAAAAAGCAAAGGGAGGGAAAGAATAAGATTCGATACCCCATGGATTTACGGCGGGAACCCGCTTTCAAAGGTCAGTCACTGGTCAAGCAGGAAGGTGGCTAACTTTTACCGCTACATGGTATACGTGAGTCGATCTCCAGCGGAATGGCTTTTATCCGCAGTAACAAGAAAAGATCTTAAAGAGGCAAAGAAGTACCTTGCGGTGTCACTGCAAGCCCATGTAACCTCAACAACGTCCATGGCGGTGCTTTATTTAACGATCGGGTTCATAATTTTTATATTAATTAAAGGAGGTGGTATGGGATGATGGATGGCTTAAGTCTGATACTTCCGGAGATAGCAATTGCATTGGCAGCGGTGGTAATCTTATTGATCGGCTCGAGACTCGGGAAGATTTCCGGTTATCTATCGGTTCTTGGAATTCTGGTTTCAATAGCGCTCCTGCTTATGATCCCGACCGGAACGGAAACTTCCAACGTCATCGATGTTTCCGGGATAAAGATGATCTATTCGGTGGATCTGTTTGCAGTGGTGTTTAAGATGATATTTTTATCCATAGCATTGCTTTCCACTATTGCGTCCTTGAAGTACATGGAAAATGGAAAGCATCTGGATGCATATTACTCCCTGCTCCTGCTCTCAACTTTTGGAATGATGGTTGTTGCGTCATCGTCTGATTTAGTGACATTGTTCGTGGGCATAGAAATGGCTGCTATCCCTGCCTTTATTTTGGTTGCGTTTGAGTTTAACCGGAAAGGGGTTGATGGGGCAGCAAAATACTTTTTGTTTGGGGCGGTATTTTCCGTGATAATGCTTCTTGGGATTTCTTTGATTTATGTCTCAACCTCTTCTTTGATGATCAGCGATATTGCAGATGTCGATGACAGTGCAAAACTATTGGCATTCCTTGGCATATTGACATTATTCTCGGCATTGGCATTTGAGATGTCCGCCGTTCCATTCCATCTGTGGGCGCCTGACGCATATCAGGGGGCTCCGACACCCGTAAGCGCGCTGCTTGCCGGAGCATCCAAGAAAATGGCTTTTGCCGCGGCAATAAAGATTCTGGTTGTCGCAATAGCGGTACTTGAAGTAGAACTGAGTATAATGATCGCTATCTTAGCGATCCTTTCAATGGTTGTCGGGAACATCCTTGCTTTAGCACAGAAGGATATCAAAAGAATGCTTGCTTATTCTTCCATCGGACAGGTCGGCTACATCCTGGCTGCAATAGCAATATTTACTCCTGCGGGAATTGCTTATGCAATCTATTACATAATAGTGCATGCGTTTATGAAAGCCGGCGCTTTCATTGCCGCCGCATGCGCAGACACGGCATCTGGCGGGAAAATAAAAAATTATGGAGATTATGTGGGGCTGGCAAAAAAGATGCCCATAACGTCCCTGGCAATGGCATCATTTATGCTTTCGCTTGCCGGAATCGTTCCTTTTGGAGGATTTACCGCGAAAATCCTTGTTTTGATTGAACTTTTCAGGGAATATATCCTCGGGAGTGCTCTTGCCATGGTATTGGGTGTTGTGATGATCGTAACTTCTATAATCTCCCTGTATTATTACGGTAGGATCATAAAGTATATGTGGTTCGTTGAGCCTGCGCATAATGAGAGTGGGGAGAAGAAATTTAAGGAGCCGCTTGCATTTACAATTCCGATGGTGGTCGCAGTTATCGCATTACTTATCCTGTTTTATGCGCCGCCGTTTGTTGAGTTGTGTATGAAGGTTGCCTCAGGAATTGGATTCTGAGTCGGTGATTAAATTTTCACCAGCTCAAGAGCCAGAATTATGTAGATAACATAGAACAGCCCGCCGATTAACAAGGGTTCAGCGTACAATTTTTTCTTAAACTTCAGGGTTATAAAAATGAAGATTGCTGAGGACAGTGCCAGAGTGATGTTCAGAAGCGTATGCCAGTCAAGGATCCATTCCGTGAACAGCAAACCAATGCTCACGATGAGCGTTGATTGAAACGCCACCGCACCGGTTATATTTGCCAGAGCCAGCGTGTCCTTGCCTCTTATTATCCACGTTATTGAATTGTATTTTTCCGGGAGTTCTGTTGCGATAGGCGTTATGAGCAGGGAAAAGACAAGCATTGAGATTCCGATCGCGGTTCCGGTAACGATCAAAAAACCGATAAAAAAATGTGCCCCCGAAATTATCAAAATTAAGCCAAGAGCGGTCTGGATGTAAATTAAAACATGCTTTTTCCCGAAATATTTTTCAAAATGAAGGGGGTGGTAGGTTTCATCGCCTGCCGCCTCATGCTCTAAAATTTTCTTTATATAAAAGAGATAAAAGAGCACAAGAAATGCAGCAAGCGCGTAATTTAAAAATTTAATCTTAATCAGGGAAACGGCGAGGATTAAAAAGAACGCGAATATAAAAAACTTCAGATCAAAAGAGATCAACTCGGGATTGACCTTGATCGCAGAATCTCTTTTACCCATGAATTTCAAAGTCAGCACCGTAACTGCCAGGAGAAATATGGCTAAAGTAAACAGCATGAACGGCGCCCCCAGTATCGCCCCGATGCTGATGGCCTCCCCGTGCTCTGCGCTGAAAAGAAGTGCCAGTATGGGAATCACGGATTCAGGCAATGCGGTTCCCACAGCCGCCAGCAGGGAGCCGGTTGCCGCATGAGACAATGTGAATTTCCTCCCCACGCTCTCAACCCCGTTCGCAAATAACTCGCAGCCGATAAGGATTATGATTATTGACCCCGCTAAACCAAGGATTTCAAATAGCATTTCATTAGAGTTTTTATTTTTTTTAATAATAAATCAAAGAAGGAATCACAGCCGGTTAACGTCAACAACATCAACTTCCCCAACGCCGGATATTTTCTTTATGTTATCCTCCAGATCATCTATGCCGCCCTTTGAGTCATTCATAAGAACCGTAATTTCGAGCATATTCAATCCAAACCCTATCGGCTTTACCTCGGATGTGTGCAGCTTTCCGACCGCTTCTACCAGGGGCGTCAATTTCTCTTCGATAACCCTCAAATCGACATCCACATCCGCAGGCAGGATTCTCAATTTCGCCACTACATTCAATTCCATTTTTTTATTCTTTTGATTTGATGCATAAAAACACACCTTCGATTTTAAGCATCCTCCGAACTAAACTCTAAATCCTCTACAAATTCATTCCTCTTCAGATCATCCTCTATGAGTTTCGCATCCGATTTGCTTACGTCAACCAAAGCAACCCAGATACTTTTACCCTCCCCGATCCCAGCAATCCGCCCGGACATTATATTTCCTCCATTCTTTGCGATTATCCCGGCAACAGAAGCCAAAGCTCCGGGTTTATCCTTCATTGTGATGTTCATCTCGCACATGTTCTTTGGGAGCGGGGACTGCAATCTCGTTGGAGCATATTTAAGTACAACCAAAAGTGCAAGAACTATGATTGCGGCGGCAACTGCACTGTATATGACATCCGGCTTGTCCTCGAATTTAATGAATATGATGTTTCTGCATACGGCGATCAGTACAGCTGTGACGATCCCCTGCAGATAGAATTCATGCTGGGTTGCATAAATAATGATCGTCTTGCTTAACTCCAGAATAACCATCAAAAACAATACATCTCCCAGCAGATACACAAATTGATCGCTGGATATATAAGACTGCTCGTACCCGACCGCGTTTGCGAATAACAGGGCAATGCCGAGCACCGCCAGCATCAGCATCAGCAAAACTATAACAAAATACATGCCTTTAGATACCATTTCTATGCGCCCCCAAAGATCCATTTTATATTTAATTATTTTTCATAATTTAAAAACAATAAAAAACCCTATTAAAACCTTTCTTTAATTCGACAACATCATCCTTTACTTTTTCCGGGGGTTCGTTATCAATCGCTATGCGTTTCATAAATCCCGCGATTTCTTTCATCTCTTCCTCTTTCATCCCAATGCGTGTTATCTCCGGAGTGCCTATTCTTATCCCCGAAGGATTCGCGGTATCCTTTAATGAATCCCATGGCAATAAGTTTTTATTGATTATCATATTCGCTTTCTCGAAATTATCTGCTATTTTCTTGCCGCGCCCTGTCTTTGATACATCGATTATGACCTGATGCGACTGTGTAAAGCCCTTGTGCTCGCATAAAACATCAAACCCGAGAGTATGCAGCTCTTCAGCCAGTGCTTTCGAGTTTTTGATTATCTGGTCCGCATACTCTTTACCGAACTCTTTCATCTCCGCAAGCGCCACCGCAAATCCTGCAACATGATGCAGGTGGTGGTTGCTCATCAAGCCGGGGAATGCCGCGTTATCAATCCTCTCGGATAACTCATTCCTGCACATAACGACCCCCCCCTGGGGTCCCGGGAATGTTTTATGGGTTGAGGAGGTGATAACATCCGCCCCTTCCTTAAAAGGATTCTGGAATTTTCCTCCGGCGATCAGGCCGGCAACATGAGCGGCGTCATACATAATGTAAGCCCCGACCTCATCTGCTGCGTCCCTCATCTCCTTTACAGGGTGGGGGAATAAGAAAAACGAGGCGCCGAAGAGCATTATTTTGGGTTTATTCTCCCTGACTATTTTTATCGATTCATCAACATCAATGTTCATCCCCTCCCTGTCAAACGCATAAGGAATATCCCTCAAACCTATAACGCCGGCAGCACTTACATGAGTGTGGGAAATATGACCTCCATCCTGGATGCTCAACCCGGTTATCCTATCTCCGTGATTCGCGAGCGAATAATACGCCACAAGGTTTGCCACCACGCCAGAGACCGGAACAACATTACTATGCTCGGCATTAAATAAATCCTCCGTTAATTTCATCGCAGTCGCCTCAACTTTATCAAAAATCCTTGTCCCCTGGTAATAGCGGTCAAAAATCTGCATGCCGTCATCCCTTCCGCCCAGAACCCCCTCGGCATACCTGTGCCCGAAGTCGGAAGAAATCGCTTTTTTTACCGCACCAGAGACTATATTTTCGCTTGCGATCATGTTCAGGCAGCTGCCGCGCCATTCTTCCTGCTGGTCGATTAGATCAAGAATTTTATGATAATATTTCATCTTATCTAACGAATATTAAAAAATAAAAAATAAATAAGAATGTTCCTGCTATGTTGATCGTGCAAGATATATGCCCACTGCGATCCTACAGGCAGGAGCTAAAATGGATTATAACATTGTCTTTACAATAAAAATACAGGTGGTTGAGAACCCATCGTTATCCATTCCCGTGTTACTTGAGCAATTCAGACTTATCCTCTTCTATGATAATCTCTTCACCAATCGTTACATTTGTTTTATTCATCGGACTTTGTTCTTTTGCCATTTCAGGGACCGGTATGCTGGGTTGTTCAACACTCATATTTTTGAGCATCTCATCTTTACTGCCGTTATTATCTAATATCACTATGTTTAACACCGTCACTTTATCTGGCTCTTTATCTTTAATGACACTCAAATCATATTCCAATGATTCATTATTGCCCCCATTATTGCCGGTATTACTACCATTACCCCTATCAACAACGGCATTTATTAACAGCATACCGATGCACAGCCCTATTATCCCAACAAACAATATTTTTTTATCCAGTTTTATTGTAGTTAACTATGTATTTAGTGTTAATCGTTGAAGCATCATATCTATCAAACCGAATCTGGTGGGGGGGGAAATAAAATATATGATAATGTATCCCCTGTCGTTACCCTTACCTGATGAATACTATCTCCTGCGCCCACTCCGGTAACACCCTCCCCGGGCCAGCTGCCGGTCATCACACCAATACTCTTCATGTTTATCTTAATATTCCCATTATTATAAAGCTTTGCCTCCACATCAACGCTGTCTGAGCGGCCATAATGTTTGCCAACCCACCTGATTGTAATATGATCATCATGCGTGCATAAGTATGAAGTGGTGACTAAATCTCCACCGTCAACCGCGATCATTTTCCTGATATTAAGCATGTTTGCAATGTGCTGGAAATAATACATCCCCCCATCAAAAGTTATATAACCATTACTGCCGACATAAATTGTATTATAGTTCGTACCATAGAACGGGAATGGCTGAGACAGTGCAACCGGAGCATAACCATCATCCGCACTCAAGATAACCTGATCAGCGCAGTCCTCATATTCATAGCCTGCATCACTCCATGAATAGTCTCTTAGGCATACACCTCCTTCATCAACACTTCCCTCACAATTGTTGTCTATACCGTCACATACTTCTGCAGCTCCGGGATGTACGGACGCATCATTATCATTGCAGTCATCCCCCTGAGTTTCCTGGCATCCCGATGGGACACAATTAAACATATCACACGTGCCGTCTTGATATGAATCAAAATAAGTATCATAGTCGTTATCGCAGTAATAGGTTATTGTCGGGCAAATACCGGGACCATCAGGAGTTTCATCACAATCATTATCTATCCCATCGCAGATTTCTGTTGCTCCTGGATTTATTGCACTATCATCATCATTACAATCAGTTCCGCCACAGATTGATTTTACATAGTAATCATTATCAGAATCGCATGCCGTGCCATCACATCTGAAAGTGCAGGCGTTTTCAATTCCGTCGTCGTTCCAGCCGTCAGAATTGTCACATGTATTGTTGTCGCCAGAGTTGGAACCTGCATCATTGTAAACATCCTGATCTACATTATTACAGAATCTGTTCCCGTTAATCTCATTGTTTGAGGAACCATACTCTACACGAATTCCTTCATGACTATTTGAATTTGCTGTATTGTTGATCAGGTTATTATTTGAAGAAGCAAATAAAATAATTCCATGATAACTATTTGAATTTGCTGTATTGTTGATCAGGTTATTATTTGAAGCGTAATTTACAACAATTCCATAATTACTATTTGAATTTGCTGTATTGTTGATCAGGTTATTATGGTCTGAAGAAGAATGCAATTCAATCCCAACCACAGTTGAAGTTACCGTATTGTTGGTTATGTTATTATTGTTTGAAGCAGAATACAAAAAAATTCCATGATAAAAATCAGATATTACACAATTTTTAATAGTATTCCCTGTCCGTCCACTGCTTAAAATAAT
This sequence comes from Candidatus Altarchaeales archaeon WOR_SM1_86-2, assembly GCA_001723855.1. The sequence goes on from MCBC01000004.1 coordinate 24,930, forward strand.
TCCATAATCCGGCCCGGTCCCATCCCCGTCAATAGTATATCCCTGGCAGTCAAATACTTTATTATCGATGTCCGGATTGTTGATGCAACTTTCAGTCTTATCCCAAATGTCCCCAGTTAGATAAACACTAGAACACGAAGCCTTGTTTAATTTGTCTTCGCAGTCGGCGCAGTTTGTGCAGAAACAACTACCACAAGGATATGTGCATCCTGATGTTCCATCATCGTTCCAGCCGTCAGAATTGTTGCAGATGTTGCTGTCGCCAGAGCTGGAACCCGCATCGTAAATATCATAGTAACTCCCTCCCTCCCGGTTATTGCCGCATAATGTATTTGAATTTATTGTGTTGCCGGTA
>MCBC01000005.1 GCA_001723855.1 Candidatus Altarchaeales archaeon WOR_SM1_86-2
ACATACATGTCAGTACTTTCCACATTCACAAGCAGTGGGGAAATTCAAACAAAACTGAACCAGTTTGGTAGAGATACCATCCCTTAGTCAACATAAGGATTTATCTTTTTGATAATTTGATTAGTACGAGTACTATGACAATTATAGCTATGCATGCTATAATTATATTCCTCCATCTGTGATCATCTTTTACATAAACATTGATACTTGCTTCATTATTACTTTCATTTGACTCTTTTATTTGGTCAAAAGGATCTGCTTTTATTGTTATTTCATGATGTCCAGGTAAAGGTTCCCATATAAACTTAACACGCTTTTCATCTTTAGAATGCACATCAAAATATTTTTTCTTTACTAACATACCTACAACAACACATGATTCGCTTTCACAAGGAGTTGGTCCTTCATTTACTAACATCGTGATATCTTCTTTTAGTTTACCATCAACAAAGAATCCTAATGTAACATTGTTGGCATCTCTTTCACCACGGTTTTTTATCAAACATGATATGCTAATATTATCTTCCCCACTCTCGTTCATATGCTCTATCATATAATTTATTCTTTCTTCATTAATATCCTCCACAGTTATGTCTGGTAGTGAAGAGGCAAAACTCTCATCCTCTTCATCTTCATATCCAGCGACCCCGCTGGATAGTAATACAACTAGCGCAAGTCCTATTATTATTTTACTTTTATTTTCCATTTACTTTTGATTTTATTCGGCACCCCGTGCCGATCTGCAAGTGCCCTCGCACTTGCATTGCCCTACATCTTCATCCTTCTTCATCATTATTTTTTTCCATTAACTTATCAGGTAGTTTCATTCTTTCCAGCCGCTGCTGGATAAGTTTTTTATCCGGAAGTTTGGTCTGATATGCAGAAATCCTTACCTGATCGTGGGTTTTACTTAAAGTTAGGCGAACAATGCTTTCTTTTTTTGAGCGGCAGAGAATCAAACCGATTGATGGTTTTTCATCAGGAAGTTTTATTTGCTCGTCAAGAACCCCTAAATAAAACTGCATTTTTCCCACATACCCTGGTTTGAAGTCGCCTATTTTGAGTTCAACGGGCACAAGGCATTTAAGTTCCCTGTGGAAAAATAATAAGTCAATTCTGAATGTCTCATTGTCAACTACCAACGGATATTCTTCACCGACGAAAGTTAAGTTTTTTCCAAATTCAAGAAAGAACACCCTGAGGTTTTCAAGGATTGCTCTCATTAGTTCTTTTTCAGAGAAAGTCTCTGAAAGGTCTAAAAATTCTAAAATGTATTCGTCTTTTAAGTGGCGGTGAATGTCATTTATTGGAATTGCGAGTTTATTCTGCTCTATTTCCATCAGTTTATCAGCATCTTGGGATAACATGAATCTTTCAAAATAAGCAGAGTCAATCTGGCGTTTGAGTTCTCTCTTACTCCACCTTTCTTTTAAGCACATTTTGATATAAAACTCTTTCTCTTCAATGGTTTTTGTATAATTAAGCAGGATTAAATTATTGGTCCAACTAATTTCTGCGACCAGTGGTCGCAGTTTTGCATATTCCCCATAAATAAGATAAAATCGCTTACAATCCCATAAATTCCTTGCTGAAAATCCACTCATGTCGGGATACTCCATCCTTAAATCCGTAGATAATTTTTCAACCAATCCGTCGCCCCATTTGCTTTTCTCCTGCAGATCTACAATTCTTTCGCCAATAAACCAGTAAAGTTCAATCAATAATTTATTTACTTTAGTGATTGCTTTATGTTTACTGTCCTCAACCTTCTTTATGATAAAGGACAATGATTTTTCGTAATCCTGCTCTTGTACACGCGTTATTTCAATATCTGTTCCTGTTTTATTCATCATCATTTGCTTTTTTATCCTTTAGAGCTTTAGAGAGATAATTCAAAATAAAATAACAGAATAAAAACGAAAATACAATCACTAAGACAGTAAATATGAAAGGGGGTAAAGTAAGCAATATCGGATAATGTGACTCACGATAACTCTCAAATAATAATAAAGTTAATTTTGTCACATAATAAGTTCCGATAAAAAGATAAAGGAGTTCAATTGCGCGTTCTAAACTTATCATTTCTTTTATTCCTTTTTCAGTCATTTGCTGTGTGATATGTTGGTGCAATAAATTTGCGGTATCAGAGGATGTTTTAATTGCAGTTTTTAGTCCATATAGTTTATTATAGTCAATCTCTCTCAACAACGAATTAAAAACACCATTGTGTCTCTCCTTCCTTGATAATTCCTTTAGATATTTCAACCTCATCTCATCTTGTCTTAAAAGAGGAAGGATCCATTCATTCTTTTTAAAAAGATTGTCCAATGGTTTTAATTTTGGAGATTTCCCTTTTTCTACCTTTTTCTTCTCTACATACACCTTTTTTATAAGTTCTTCATATTCTGCCCGTGTCTTTTTCAGATGTTCTGTTTCTAAATTCAGTGTTGTTTCTAATGATTCGGATATATCTTTCTCAAAATATTCTCTAAATCTTTTATTTTCTTTTTTTCCAAAAATAAAAAATCTATTTTCAATTCTTGCTAAAGATACATCATCAAAAGTTGAATTAATTTGTGAAAACTCTCTTAAATTGTTTTCAGAAATCTCAGTAGATACAATAATGGTTTTATGATCTTCGGATACTTCTTTTTTTAATTCGCTAATGCTTTCAACAGAACCTATTCCTGCAGGATTTGGATTTAATTCAATCCACCCATCATCAGTTAAGTTCTGTTTATATGCCGTTTCTACTATTGTTATTTTATTTTTATGTGTCATCATCTCACTCCTTTAAAATATGTAAAGGCGCCCTCTATTTCTTCTTCTGTAAGTTTCCATTCAATTAATTTATCAGCAATTTCTAAAAACTTCCTGCCATTTTTATAATCTTCAAACTTCTTTCCTGCAACGGGATCTATAATTCCCATTTCTTCTATTAATCTCTTTGCTTTTTCACCAATTTGCTTTTTATCCTTATCAATAGAGATTAAACAAATATTTAAGAGAACTATAATCTCATGGTATTTGTCGCTAATCTCTTCAACAATATCTAACGCATCCGCATAATACTCATACGCGTCTTCCAGTTTATTCTGTTTGCGATAAACATCGCCCAAATCGATATAGGAACTGTATTCTCCGGTTTTGTAACCAATTTCTTTATCAATTTTCAGGGATTTCTCATGGAATTCAATCGCTTTCTTAAAATCATTTAAACCACAATAAGATTTACCAAAACCACTATAACACTCAGATTCAGCTACTCTTGCACATGTTTCTTTTATCAACTTTAGAGCGGATTTGTAACTTTCAATTGCATCTTTAAAATTTTCTTTGTTGCAGAAGGCATTACCTAAATTTGTATAACATTTAGATTCACCTGACAGGTCACCAATATCTTTATTAATTTTCAGAGATTTCTCATGATATTCAATCGCTTTCTTAAAATCCCCTAACTATCATAAGCATTACCTAAATTTGTATAACATGCAGATTCACCTGGCAGGTCTTTATTTTGAATGAAATAATCAAGTGCGTGTTCCCATAATGCTAAAGCGGGTTTGAAATAAGAAACATTAGCAAACATAAGTCCGAAACTCAAAAATAAATTTCCTTTCTCATTATCGGGGTATTTAATTTTTCAGATAAATTCTCCATTACATTAATAAATTCCTCGGGGTTATCTTTACATTTCCCTGCTAATTGTAAGATAATTTTTTCTGTTTCATCCATTTTTTGAATTATAATCGCTATATTTTGCGATCAGATATGAAACATGTCTTCAGGTATTTTTTCATCTGAGAGTACCAATATACGGTTAGTTTTACGGTGAATAAAAATCCCAAATTCATCCAATATATCCCTACCTAAAAGTGATGGAATCCCCTGATATAACACTCTCAACCTTTCTTTTTCTTTCTGTGGAATTTCATCAGGAATCTTATTCTTCATAACTAAAATATTTATCCGATCAATATGCTCTGCTGACAACTTAATTATTGCTTCAGTTTCATAAGTTTCTACACTACCGCCAATGCCACATAGATCTTTGTTGGTTTTCTTTAGTTTGTCATAGCCAATTCTGAGTCGCGATACATCTTTTTCTGAAATTGCGGTTCTATCTGCTCCAGTATCTACTAAGAACCAGATATAATCAGTTGTGTTTAATTCAGGGAAGGATATCTCCGCCGATACAAATGGATGATAGAATCCGCCTTCTTTAAAATATCCCCCTCTAATAATCATTTTCATAAAATCATAATGGTCTCCTTTGTAGAGAGATACTCAACCACTGCTTTTCCGGGAGATATTCCATGTTTCGCTAAATCACCTATTAATGTATTTAAATCCTTATTTACACCCACAACCCTGTGATGATATATGCCCACCCAGTTGTTTGGATACTTTTCTGTTAGTTCATCTTTATGATCTATGAAGTATTTAACATCCTCCCTAAAATCCTTCAATGCCCCTTCATGAATATTCAAATAAGATTCCATTTTACTAATTATTATTAATTGGATTTGATTATAAAAGTATAATTTTGTTTTCTTTTGAATTAAATTTTTTCTTGTTTGTCATCTTATACAACCTTCCCTTTTAACTCCTCAACCTTTACGGATGCGGTTAAAAACATCGCTATCTCAAATTCCGCAATAAACTGGTCCAGGTATTCACGAACCCCTTTTCTTCCGTCCTTTGCCCACGCCCTGAGTATGGGCAGTGCCATACCGACGCAGTCTGCCCCCAGGGCGATGGCCTTTGCAGCGTCAACTCCGGTTCTGATCCCCCCGGAGGCAATTACCGGCGTGCTTCCATTCGATAATTCCTTTACGCACCGGGCGGTAGGAATCCCCCAGTCGGCAAACAATTTCCCGGTTTTTCTGTGCCGCTTATCCCCCCTGTAGCTTTCGACAAGAGCCCATGATGTTCCCCCCACCCCTGCGGCATCAACCGCATCAACCCCCAGTCTGCGGGCAATATCATAGGAAATCCCTGAGCCAACACCCTTCACAATGACCTTTATGCTGTCATCTCTCAATTCCTTCGCGATTTCATTAATCTTCTCTACAAGCCCGGAAAAGTTCCCCTCCCCCTCTATCTGGACCACCTCCTGCAGCGGATTTATATGCAGGGCTAAAGCATCGGCGTTAATCATCTCAACCGCCTGCTTACATTCCTTAACGCCGTAACCGTAATTAAACTGCACTGCTCCGAGATTCCCGAGCAGCAATATATCGGGAGCGACATCCCTCACCTTGTAAGTGTAAGCCGTCCTGGGGTCTTCGATTGCCGCCCGCTGGCTTCCAACACCCATCCCGATGTTCAACCCCTGGGCGACAAAAGCCAGATCCTTGTTTATCTTTTCGGCATCATGCGCACCGCCGGTCATGCCCTCTATGATTACCGGATAACTTAACCTCTTGTTAAAAAATTCTATTTCCGTGTTAATTTCATCAAAATCAATCTCCGGGCAGGAATGATGAGCCAGTTTCACTTCCTCAAACCCCGCACTGCCTGATTCAACATCCTTTTCAATACAAATCTTTAAGTGCTCAAGTTTCCTGTTGTTGATATTAATCGCCATTATTTTTAATTTAACTCAAAAACGGATAAATAAATAAAGTAGAAATGAAAATTGAAATACATAACATGGAATTTAGCGCAGCACACTTTTTGATTGAGCACGATAAATGCTCCCGCATGCACGGGCATAACTGGAGATTGAGCGTCGTGGGGGAGGGGGAGATTGATAAGAATGGGTTTGTGATGGATTTCAGCGAGTTCAAGAGGGTTGTAAGAGGGGTTGTTGTGAAGTACGATCGCAGGATTTTGATCCCAACGGAGAATGAACAGATAAAGATCAAAGAAATCGATAGCGAACTTGAATTGTCTGTGGGGGATAAGAGCTACGTTTTTCCAAAAAGAGATTGTTTGCTTCTGCCATTGAGCAATGTGACCTGTGAAGAACTTGCCGTTCTGTTCTGGAATGAAATCAGAAATAAACTGGGGAGGGTGTTTGAAAGCATGGAGGTTCTCATTGAAGAGAAGAAAGGGCAGGGTGCGAGATACAAGAAGATGGTACGGGGGATCTAAAATGTCGACGACCGCCTTAAGCGCTCTGGCATTCCCACCGGGCATGATGCAGACCCCTTTACTCAAAGGTCTTTTATCTCATCCATGAGGTCAATACATGGATTAATCATCTTTTGTTATTCTATCTATTTTTTCAATCAATCTGTCTGTTTTTACCCTGTTCATCCAGAATCCGAGATCATCCGCGTTAAAGCCCATCGCCAGCCCTAGCAGCTGCGGATAATAAAGCACAGGAATGTCATAGTCTTCACCAAACACAGAATTAATTTTTCGTTGGTTTGCATCATACATAATGCCGCAGAAAGGGCAGATTAATGCAATTCCATCAGCCCCTGCATTTTTTATGCAATCCAGCTTTTCCCGGGACATGGTTAAAGCAATATTCTCATCTATGCTAAGAATCCCGCCTCCGCAGCATTGCTTTTTATTCATATAGTTAACGGACTCTGCACCGGTTATTTCAATTAGTTTGTCAAGGCTTTCCGGATCTTCAGGATTATCAAGGTTATGTATATACGAGGGTTTCAAATAATGACAGCCGTAGTGCGGAGCAATTTTTAAATTGGTCAGCGGCTTTACGATATGCCCTTTAATTTTACCGATATTTTCATACAATACTCTTGCGAAATGTTTTACCTCAACAGAACCGTTGTACTCAAATCCTATTTCTTTTAGTTTTGCATTAATATTGCCCCTGAATTCGACATTTTCTTTCATCTCCTTATTAACCTCTGCAAGCACACCCGTGCACGCGCTGCATAATGTGCAGATATCCAGACCTTTTTTCTCCGCCTGCGCGAGGTTCACTGCGGCAGTTAATGCAAACGCCTCACGATTCACTGACTTGATGGGAAATCCGCAGCATTCGAACTCAATATCGATTAGATCAATACCCATTTTTTCAGCTACCTTGCGAACGGATATTTCATAGTTCATTGCCCTTACAGGGATCGTGCAGCCAATGAACAGCGCGTATTTATTGCTCATCTTTACCTAACAACTTATTTAGTTTTGAAATTTTGAATATACACTGAATATTTTTGTTATCCATATGTATCTCGGGCAATCCCCCCCTCATTCTCTTTTTATTATCAAACTCACCTACCGCATACAACCTGCCATGCTCCCCAAGTAGTTCAATTTGTTTTTTAAGTGAGCCATGAATATACCCCCTTTCAACTGCCATATTCTTCAGGGCGTCCATCACTTCCGTTAATTTGACATCCTGCGGACATCTCTCATAGCAGGTGTAGCATGTGCTGCACAGCCATATGAAATCTTCATCAAGCACATCAACGCCAAGAAGCATCATCCTCACTATCTTTCTTGGATTATATTTATTGTCAATTCTCATTACAGGGCAGCTGGCCGTACATGTCCCGCAGCCAAAACACTTGAGTATGTCGCCCTTTGTTCTCTGGATTAGATCTTTTCTTAGTTCCTCATGATGGGGTGATCTAATTGTTTCTTCCTTCTTCATCTTATCTTATTATTAAAGTTAAAAAACAATGATAAATCAAAATTTTCTTGTTTATTCCCAAATCCGCAGAATTTCATATGTTTTTCAGGTGTTTGTAGCGGAACCATTATCCTTGTTACACTGTACAAGGAACCGATTAATTTTTTCCTCATACCAAGGAAATGCGCCAGGGATGATATATCCATGGATCTCATTTAAATCCTTGATAGCTTCTATATGCCTTCGCTGTTTAATTATCATTGGACATAACCGGATTATCAAATAATTCAGCAATCATTTTCCGGATGCCTAAACCCCAGGCATGCGAGTTTCCACTCATGCAGAACTCAAATTCCTGATACCCGAATTTATAACCTGTCAACAATAGCCTTCAATGCCCTCACATTCCCTACCGGCATGATATGAACCCCCTTCATCCCAAGACCTTTTATTTCATCCACCAGATCAATGCATAGATTTATGCCAGCGTCCTCGATTAGTCCTTTCCTGCCCGTTCTTTTCTGCTCATCACTTGCTTCTTTTACAGAGTTTACGATCTTATCTTTAATTACAACCCCCGGCATTGTTAACAAATACTGCATCATCCCATAACTTCTTATCGGCACAATCCCGACAAGTGTTTTGCTCGCTATATCCCCCCCTATTAATCTATCATAGAGATTCAGGAAATCCCGCATTGGCTCTATGTCAAAAATCCCCTGCGTCTGGAAGAAATCCGCTCCGGCATCAAGTTTGCGTTTTGTTTTATAAACCTCGCCGTCAAGCGGCGAAGATGTCGGACCGATTGCCGCACCAATAAAAAAATTCGTTTTCCCGTTCATATCCTGGCCGTTCAGCATCTTTCCATCATTCAGCATCTTCATTGTTTTTATCAAAGTTGCAGAATCGAGATCATATACAGGCTTTGCCCCCTTATGATCGGATGCCATACACGCTGGATGGTCTCCCGTAAGCGAGAGAATATTTTCAATTCCAAATGCAGCCCCTGCAATAAGGTCCGCCTGCAGTGCAGCCATATTTCTGTCCCTCACAACCATCTGAAATATCGGCTCAACTCCTTTTTGTAGCATATAAATACTTGCTCCAAGAGAACTCATAAGCACTCTTGCCCCTGGGAGATCAACAACGTTCACGCCCTCTATCTTATCCATTAAATGCTTCATCTCTTCCACTTCATGGGCGTATTCAGTCATATCCGGCCCGGGCGGAGGGGAGGCTTCCCCGGTTGCTATAAACTTTTTTCCGAAATTATCCCTTAATTGGCTCATTTTTAATTTTTTTGTTTATTTTATATTTGAATTTTTTAACTGTCATATAAAGTATGCTTTTTAGATCCCTTTATGATTTTAATTTCTCAAGATTAACTTCAAATTCATCGTCACTCAAACATCCACGAAGAATGCTTGAAACAACATCCCCTGGATCAATACCAAGATTAGCAAAAACACTTTCGGATATTTTAATTTCTTTTAAAATATGATTATTAATATCCCTAACTATAATATTTATTTCTCTCCCACCTGGATGGTTTACTTCGATATATTTTGTCATTTTAATCTCCTACATTTTTTTAATTATTTTTATCTATTGGCTTTTGGCATTCTTGTTTCCATGAATTTATTAGATTCGTTATTTGCAACCATTCGCATGCAGATTTCATTCCATCCGCACTTTATTTCTTTTTTGGAAGTAGATAATTCGCACAAACCATCATGCACCCCTGCACAGGGTCCATTGAGTAGCGATTTTTCGCATCGTGCTTTTGGGCATATACTCCCGGTTTCGTCAATCATGCAGTCCCCGCATGCAATGCAGTACTTTGAAATGCTCCCGTCTTCATTTTTAACCCCGATTCCCATGGTGTCTGCAACCGGGACGACGGTTTTGTTCAATGCGTCCCCCACGACCTGAACACCGGCACCGCATGCCAGTACAAAAATTGTTCCATCAGCGCCTATGTTTACCTCAGGTCTGTTGCACATCGTAGGTATTTTAACAACTTCGGCATTTAATTCATTTCCCAATTCTTCAATTTCATCTTTTGAAAAGTTCCAATTACCGCACAGTGTGCAAACAACAAGTTTGTTGTTGCCTTTACCCCATGCCTTCAATTTCTCTTTGTTCTTTATCTGCAAAATTATCATTTTATTTTTTTAATTATTAATTATTTAAAAATATAAGTTAAAATCGGGCATGTTCCATAATCAGAATACTTATGTTTTCTGATTGTTACGGCAGCATAACCGCGTGGAAATAAAATAGAGAATACCGCGGCATTTGACGAATGGTTTAAAAAAGTTAAAGGCGTTAAAGCGTTACCCGGGTGAGGATAATGAGGCAGAAATGAACTTCAAACCTTCTCCCACTTTTTAAGGCGGCAAACCTCACTCAGCGTGGAACCCTCCCGGATTTCGCCCCTTATCCTGTTCTCTTTCTCTAGGACATCCATCGCCCTGTTTGCAGCCTCCACAACATCTTCCCTCGGGATTATAACAACCCCGTCGTTGTCCCCCGTTATCCAGTCCCCGTTCCTTATCATTGCCCCGTCGATTTCTATCGGAGTTCCGATTTCACCAAAGCCCCTGGGTTCGCCGGCATTTGGAGTGATAATTTTCGCAAAAACCGGGAACTTGAGTTTTTTGATTTCCTCCGTATCCCTGACGGCCCCGTTTATCACCGCACCGGAGATTCCTTTTTTTACGCAGCTCTCGGATGCCAGCTCGCCCCACACCGCGGGCTCCATACCGCCGGCGTCAATAACAATCACATCCCCCTCCTTTGCCAGATCAATTGCTTCAACAGGTTTAGCCCAGTCCCCGGGGTAAGTTCTTACGGTGATCGCTTTCCCCACCATTTTGACGTCAGGCGTAACCGTTTTCATGTCCTTTAAAGCCCTCTGGCGGTGCAGCGCATCCGAAATATTGGCGCAGGAGACCACCCCGAATATCTTCCTTATCTCCTCCTCAGTGCTTATCCGTTTAAACAATTCTGTTTTAACCTTTTTCCCTGTCAGCATCGCCCCCTTAATATCCCTTGCCGCTTTTTTTGCATCCTTTGCTTTGATTATAGCCCCCCCAACCACGATTATATCGGCACCTGCTTCTACTGCATCCGCCGCGCTTTCGGAATTTACCCCGCCCGCTACAGCCAGGGGAACCCTTACTTGGTCCCTCAATTTTTTTAATTCATCCACAAATCTCATCCCCTTCATTTGCTGGTCGATAGAAACATGAACACAGATGTAATTTACACCCATTTCTTCCAACTCCAGCGCTCTCTTAACAATGTCTTTTGAGCCTATAAGATCAACCATTATCTCACACCCGTAATTTTTTGCCGCCTTTACGCACTCCTCAATCGTGGAATCATCCGCTACTCCTAAAACAATTACTATATCCGCCCCTGCTTTAGCAGCCGCCTCAACCTCCACCCTTCCGGTATCGACGGTCTTCATATCAGCAAGTATCCTCTTTTTCCCGAACCTTTTCTTGACGGCCCTCACCGCATCCAGGCCTTCACTCTTGATCAACGGCGTTCCCACTTCCACCCAATCCACATCTTCCTCTGTTTCCTGCGCAACCTTAATCGCGCGGTGCAGATCGACAAAATCAAGGGCTAACTGAAGTACTTTCATCGTTTTATCTTTGCCTTTATTTAATTAAAAATAAATTAATAACCAAAAAACATGACCAAGCAATTAAACCTGCCGGAAATAGAAGAGGAAGTTCAGAGATACTGGGAGGAAAACAGCATATTCCAGCGCCTGTGCGAGATGAGAAAAGCGGGAAAAAAATATTATTTCTGCCAGGGACCCCCATTCACGACGGGGTATGCGCATATAGGTCATGCATGGAACCACACAATCAAGGATTTAGTTATCCGCTACAAAACAATGCAGGGCTGCGATGTTTTTAGAAGAGCGGGCTGGGACATGCACGGGCTCCCCATTGAAGTTAAAGTTGAGCAAGAAGTGCTGAAGAGCAGGAGCAAGAAGGAAATTGAAGAGTACGGGATCGATAATTTTATCCGCGAGTGTAAAAAATTTGCAATCCAGAATATGCATGCAATGACCCGGCAGATTAAAAGGCTTGGAATATGGCTCGACTGGGATGACCCCTATATGACAATTGATAAAAGGTATATGGAGGGCGTGTGGTTTGGAATAAAAAAAGCACATGAGCAGGATTTGCTCTACACCGACCGCAGGGTCATTCACTGGTGCCCAAGATGCGAGACAGCGATGGCAGGGTACGAGGTAAGGGACGAATACAGGGATGTTACGGACCCCTCAATTTTTGTTAAGGCAAAATTGGCAGATAGAGAAGAGTTTATATTGATATGGACGACAACACCATGGACGCTGCCGGCGAATGTCGCGATAGCGGTTCATCCCGGATATGGTTATGTCAGAGTCAGGGTTGGCGGCGAGATATTAATTTTAGCGGAAGAGCTTATTGAGGTACTTGAAAAAACCGGGCGGGAATATGAAGTCCTAAGTAAATTTAAGGGCAGCGAACTTGAAGAACTGAAATATGAACCGATGCTGAACATTCCGATACAGCGGGATTTTGAGCATAAGGTTGTTTTAGCGGCGGAACTTGTAACACTTGAGGAAGGAACGGGATGCGTTCACATCGCTCCGGGTCACGGCGTGGAAGATGAAGCAGTCGGAGTTAAATATGATCTAAAGAAATTGTCGCCGGTGGATGCATCCGGCAGATTTACGATCGAACCCTACAGGGAGATTTATGTCAGGAATGCAAACAAGATCATAATTAACGATCTGGAAAACTCAGGGAAATTATTTAAAGAGGAAACCGTCTTTCACCGCTATCCGCACTGCTGGAGATGCAAAACGCCGTTGATCCTGAGAACAACAAACCAGTGGTTTTTAGCGGTTTCAAAAATAAAAGAAAAATTATTGGAAAAGAATGAGGAAATTCAATGGGTGCCCGAGTGGATCGGATCGGGGGGGGACAGCAGGTTTGGGAACTGGCTTTTAAACGCCGAGGACTGGTGCATCTCAAGGCAGCGCTACTGGAACACCCCGCTGCCGGTATGGAAATGTGAATGCGGAAACATTGAGGTGATCGGAACCATTGATGAATTGGTTGAAAAGGCGGCCCAGGATATTGATATTGAAACCCTTGACCTGCACAGGCCGGCGATTGATAGGATAACATTAAAATGTGAATGCGGAAAAGAAATGCATAGAGTAAAGGATGTAATGGACGTATGGCTTGACTCGGGATGCGCGTCATGGGCAAATTTAGGATACCCCTATAAAAAAGAAAATTTTAATGCATTATTCCCCGTTGACTTTATTACGGAAGGCAGCGACCAGACACGGGGCTGGTTTTATTCGTTGCTTGTAAGTTCCGTGATCTCATTTGACAGCATTGCATATAAACAGGTGCTGTATCACGGCTTTACGCTGGACTCAGAGGGCAGGAAAATGTCGAAGTCACTTGGAAATGTGATTGATCCGTTGGAGATGGTTGATAAATACGGCGCAGATACATTCAGGTTCTACATGCTGTGGACAACCGCTCCCTGGGAAGACCTCCGTTTTTCAGAAGA
>MCBC01000006.1 GCA_001723855.1 Candidatus Altarchaeales archaeon WOR_SM1_86-2
CCTCATTTATTATATCTTTAAACTTATGATTACATAATTATGATTACATAATTATGATTACATAAGTTACATAAGTTACAATTTTTGTAACTAAGATGACCATTATAACTAAGGTGACTAAGAATGGAATTAAGTGAAAAAATCAAAAAACGGGGGATAAAAATCTACAGGAATATCTTGATAAGATTGTTGGTCAAAGAATCGTAAAATTAATCTGTTATGAAGAAATCCAGAAGTGATGTGATTCGGGAGATAAAGGAAGTTGTCGCATTGGACCTATATAAAAAAGGGCGGATATCATCGGGCAAAGCGGGAGAGATGTTGGGATTATCTAAAAGAGAGATGTTGAGTCTCCTGAACTACAAAAAATTACCAATAAACTACGATGTTGATGATCTAAAATCAGATCTCAAAACACTGGATAAACTGATAAAATGAAGGTCGTCTCAAATTCATCGCCCCTGATCGCGTTTTACAGGGTTGGCATAATGACTCTGATGCTAAAATTATCATGGTTGGGGGCCCTTAGGCAGGGGAAAAGTTTTATTTGGCAACTAAAGCAACGAAATATATTTAAATTTAGTGATTGGAATTACCATATTTAATCAATAATACTCATTATAGTGAGTAAAAAGATACTGTTTTTGTTCACTATAGTGAGTAAACTTAAGGTTTCTTTACCACAAAATTCAACAAATATGAGTATATGTTTTACTGCACCAGCGAGATAATTTTGAATTGTTTATAAAACAAAAATATGTATGTTGCCTGGTGTTTAACTGAAAGTTTACAAGAGAAATATACAGATTTGTTTATAAACAGATTTGTTTAGTTTTGGTGTTAAAATAAGTTGCAGAGCGACATTCGTTAAAACTCAGATTTTGGGACACTGTCCCAAACTGCAATTAACTCCAAAAATCAATTCACCTACCCCCCGGAAATCAACAAAGTCTTCCGGCAGAGTACTTAACACAACCCACGATACCCCTGGATTTTGACTTACAGGTTGTGATGCCAATTAAGTCTGTTTTCAATATTTATTTTTATTTTACTTTATTCTAAATTATAAAAAAATTGAAAATGAATAATGAAACTGAAACGACAGAAAAGGGGAAAATCCAAATTACAATAATAGATGAAACAGGTGCAAAGGAAACAAAGATTAAGGTCCCCACGGATTGGACTGTTAGAAAATTGATTGACTCGTTTGTCACCAAACTGGAGCTGCCGATTGTCGGGGGAGACGGACAGCCCATAATATATCACGCGGTATTGAAGAGAACAAATCAGCAGGTGGATGATTCCATTACGTTGGAAAAGGCAGGGGTTGAGGACGGCGATGTTCTGCGTCTTGTAACAACCATGATACCCGGAAGGTAATTTTCTTTTTTTATATGTATTGGAGAGTATATACTTTCTAATAATACATAAAAATTTCCAAAGGAAATTTTTCTCGTCAAAATCTAGGAGAACAATAAAGATAAGATGCTTGATCCAAGAGCCCAGAGGATCTCAAAGGTTTACTATAAACTTGTTGAGTTGAGTGCCATGTGCGACAATATGTTCAAATTCCGGCCTCTAAACACCGCCTATACCATGTATGAGATGGAATTCAATGGTATCGAGGGATTATATGCAGTGGGGAAATTGATAAAAAAAAGAACCGCGCATAAAGTAGTGCTTTCCCTGCCGGCGGAGTTCCCTGTAAAGATCCCCAAGTTGACCATGGTAACCAGGGTATTTCACCCGAATATAGCGGTTAACGGGGTGGTGTGCCTTGGGACCAGATGGACGCCAATGACCGGGATAGATAAAATCATAATAGAATTAGCAAATATGATCCAGCTCAAGTCATATAATCTGGAAAACCCCTATAACGAGGATGCCAGGGAGTGGGTGTTGAGGAATAAAAACAGCATATCCCGCATCATAAAACAAACCAAATTCCCTCCAACGAGCGACGAGCTGGAAATCCTGGGCAGGGAAAAGGACGATCTGGAGATCGTTGAATATTGAATAGTTCAGACCTCTATCGTTCCCAGATCCTCTGGAACCGTTATCGCCTCAAATATCTTTTTCGCATCATCTATCTTTTCTAAATTTTCTTTCCTGCAGATATGGACCAGTGCTAATCCTTTTGAGTTTGACTCTCTTGCAAGTTCTGCCGCATCGATGATCGAAGAATGCGTATCAAGTCCCCCCATATATGCCTCGGAGATAAGCAGATCCGAGTTTCCGGCTAAATCCACGACTTCCCTCGAGTATTTGCCGTCTCCGGTGTACGTTACCTTCCTGTCCTTAGTTATTGAAATCGCTGAAGAAGGAATGGAGTGAATCGTGCGGGCAAATTCGAAATTGTAACCGTTGAATTTCATTTGACCCCTAATTTCCCTGACCTTGATCTCAAACCCAAGGTCTTCATAGGTTTTTCTATAAGCCATGTCCAGCAGGTCCCCAAGATAATCTCTCAAACCCTTCAAACCCCATATCTCCACCGCTTCCTTTCTTTTATCCTCCCTGCTGGCTAAAAGAAACGCCGGCAGTCCGAAAATATGGTCCGCATGCGTGTGGGAGATAAAAACAAGTTTTATTTGCTCCAGCGGAATTTCAAATTTCATTATCTGCTGAAGTGTATGCGGACCGCAGTCAAGCAAAATCCGATCGTCTATAAGGATGCTTGTGTTTGCCCTCTCACTGAACGCTTCTCCCGTGCCCAAGAATGTTATTTTCATTTTCAAAACACTTCAGGATTGCAGGTATAGACATTAATACCGTTGACTCTTGTAAAATCAACATCTGTAGTAACAATATTTCTCGATATATCCGAATTAAAATCCAAGATGTTTGCCTGCATTTTCAAAACCTTTTTGATGAATCAGTTCTTCAATATCGATTTCCTTATCTATTTTGATAATACCCATCATATCTTCCAATGGGTTATGCCCTGGTCTGTGATTAATTCCAAAAACAACTACTTTTGTTATCCCCCCAAGTTCTTTATAGATTTGCTTTTGCATTTTTGATTTTTTATTAATCAATTTTTATGGCATCCAGATCTTGATTTTATCAACTCTCTGGAAATCGGGATCCAATGTTGCCATGTTTTCTATATTATCGGCTAACATTAAAGAAACATGCCATGCATCACTGCTCAATAATCCGTACTTTCTTGAGATTTTCAGCGCATCCTGAAAACTGTCTATACTGGGATCAATAACGTCAAGATTTGGAATGATGCAGATATTTTCAATCGCAGTATGAGCGTTCGTTAGTTTCTTTATTTTATCAGGATTTCTCTTTAAATAATTCACAGCCAGCTCTCCTTTAATACCATAAGTTGCTATGGCATCAGCAATTAATGTTCTGTGGAAGACCTCATTTAAAACTATCGTTGATGTGCTGCCCGCCAGTTCGGCAGAGGATATCCTTTGCAGGAAATCTGCGCATTCATCGGCGGTGTCCTCCTCTAAAATTTCAGCTAAGAATATGCTTGCATCCACAAAAACCTTGCCGGGCATTAAATCTTTCAGATCCATCATGATACTGGTTTATATCGGTTCAAACTCCGGGGAGTGTATTACTCGCCTGGTCATCTCTTTATCCAATTTAATTAACCCTCTTATGTTTTTTATTGGATCAATTTTGCGGGTTATGATTAATTTTTTACCCATAACTTCCATCCTGACCTCCTCACCTGTTCTCATCCCGAGAGCATCCATTAAAGACCTGGGTATTATCACCCCCTGATCAGATTTTATTTTTTCAACTATGCATTCCATCCCATATATTTATTTGCTTTTTGATTTTTTATTAAAAAAATTAGATATCATTACATTAAAAAAGTTTTCACGTTTTGCAGTATAAGGTTACTTTCATTTTCTTGCCCCAATTACCAGAACGATACTGGCAAAGATCATGATGGCTGCAGCCAGGGTAATAATGGTGTCCGTATCCAAATCACCCACCCTGGCATCCCCGGATGCGAGATTTTCATCGTTTGCGCTCTCATCCCGTCCTGTATTTTCCGCGGGTTTTTCATCTAATGCTGCGATTTCATCGGCAGCTATATCCTCCTTCATCTCTATTTCAACCTCATCGGAGTCCTCCCATGTCCAGGAGTCAACCGTATATCCGGCGGTCACGTTATATACGCCCTCGCTTGCCTGCCAGGAAAATTTCTCACTTCTTGATTCATATGACCCGAGGCTTACGTTCATGATTGTATTGTTCTCCAGGGTGCTGCCCTTCAGTATTCTCACAACCAGTTCGTTGCTCCCTGCCGGCTCATCAAGTTGATTTTTCAACTCCAGCTCACAGTTCACGTTATCGCCGACCGCCATGCAGTTAATATCCAGCAGCAGTTTTTGCTTCGGCAGTATGGTGATATTCATCCAGTTCTTTTCATTTCCCATGAAATTTGTGTATATCTCGTATTTTCCGGGACGCCCGAGTAATGTTAAATCCACGCCGCTTACTTTCTTGGGAAAGTAACCCTTTATTCCGCCGTCCCCCCCGCAGTTAAGCCCCAGTTTTCCGCACTCCTTTGTAGAGAACAGCGGGATATTTCTTGATTCTGTTGGACTGATCCTTTCGACAGCATATACATTGCCCCACGCGGTCTCATCAGCATTCACCGTTAAATAGAAGTACGGAACCTCAAGATATTCGAAAACCTCCTTTTCCGCCCTCAGATCAACGGTTAATTCCGCAGAGCATGCCGATGCAGATAGTGCTAACAGCAGTAAAATCAGGATATTCTTAACCCTCATTTTATTTTTTCTTATTATAATTTTAAATTAAGAATTTAAGAATAAAACAGGAATAAAAAGATGCATGATTTCCTTTTAACCTTTACGGTTTGTCTGGCTTTGGCATTTGTCATATCGGAAGTATTTCACAGATTCAGGTACCCACGGATTTTAGGGCAGATAATTGCGGGGATCGTGCTTGGTCTCCCAATCCTGCATGATCTGGTTTTCACTCCAGATACCTTAACCTACATTTCATTCCTCTCCCAGCTGGGCATAATCTTTCTGCTTTTGCTTGCCGGTCTGGAAATAGACTACAGGAGGTTGATGGAGGTTTCGAGGGAAGCTGTTCTGGTTGCGGTTTTTTCGGCTGCAATCCCGTTTGCGATGGGCTTTTTGTTAATGAAACTTTTTGGTTATTCCGATGTGCTGGCATTGATTGTCGGGGGATGCCTGGCCGTAACCGCTGAGGCAACAAAAGTCAAGGTATTGATGGACTTCAAAGTTCTGGATACAAAACTCGGGGCAATAATGCTGGCAGCGGGTGCAATAGACGATATACTGGAAATAATACTCCTTTCCATGGTCCTGGTCCTGGTTCAAACCGAAGGTGCTTTGGGATTAAGCCAATTGATCACACTGCCGCTTGAAATCCTTCTGTTCATTGCCTTGGTTTATCTGTTCTTCAAGAGTTTCCCGTGGATCGCAAGATATATGCAGAGAACATCCGAGTTGGGGGCATTCAGCATATCCATAATCCTCGGCTTGTGCGTTGTGATGCTTTCGGAATTTCTCGGGCTGGGGCCGGTGATCGGGGCACTGGTAGCGGGGCTGATTCTCAGGGTATCGATCAGGGCGAAAGAGGAGAGAAAAATCGCCAAGGATCTGAGGATAGCGGCATTCGGGTTAATAGTGCCCTTTTTCTTTATCTGGATCGGCATGCAGTTTGATGTTAATGCGTTATTCATGTATCCCGTACTTGTTCTCCTTATAACCCTGATAGCAACCCTCGGAAAACTTTCGGGCTCAATAATCGTGAAATTCTTCTCAAAATTAAGTTTAAAACAAACCGCGCTTATTGGATGGGGAATGAATTCAAGAGGAGCGGTGGAATTGGTTATCGCAAGCGCGGCATACCCTGTGTTTGTCCGGGAAAACGCCGTTGAAATTTTCTCGGCTGTTGTCATAATGGCGATAATAACAACCATGATCTTCCCCGTTATGCTGAAACACGAATTAAAGAAGAACCCCCTGGTAATGGATGATTAGACATCTACCGTTTTATATTATGTCTTGTTTGTTAATATTTTTTATTGTAATACGAACTATATGATTCTCAATATTATTATAACCTTCATGAGATTTGTTACCTCTATAAATTATATGTCGCAAGGCATTGGGGGGGTCGGAGACCCCCCAAATTCATTCTGATGATCAACCTTTCAGAAGGTTGTTTTTTAAATTAATTTTAATAAAAACAATTACATAAAGATAATTAATATGGGTAATTGGCATTCTATCGGCATAGATGATGTATTAAAAAAAGTTAAATCAACAGAGAAGGGATTAAGTTCCTGGGAGGCGGCAAGAAGGCTTGAGAGATCCGGTGCAAATGAATTGAAGAGGGGCAAAAGAACAACCCCACTGCAAATATTTTTATCGCAATTCAATGACTTTTTAATAGCGATCCTTATTGTTGCCGCCATTGTTTCGGGGGTTATAGGGGTTGTTCAGGAAGGGGAAAGCGAAATCATAGAATCGCTCGCCATAGTTGTTATTGTAATATTCATCGCGGTGGTTGGCTTCATCCAGGAGTACAGGGCGGAGAAGGAGCTGGAGGCTTTGAAAAAAATGGTATCCCCTCATGCTGTTGTGATCAGGGAGGGGAAAGTTGAAAAAGTAGAGGCAAAATGGTTGGTTCCGGGGGATATAATCCTGCTGGACGCGGGGTATAAGGTTCCGGGTGATGCAAGGGTTATGGAAGCGATAAATTTAAAGGTAGATGAATCCCCCCTGACCGGGGAGTCCGTTCCCGCGGGGAAGAGTGTTTCTGCAGTGGAGGATAACGCGGCACTGGGGGACAGGAAAAATATGGTGTTCATGGGCACAAGTATAGCATACGGGAGGGGTAAAGCTGTGATCGTGAACACTGGGATGAAAACGGAGTTCGGAAAAATCGCAGGTGAAATACAGAAAATTGAAAAAGAACAGACGCCCCTGCAAAAAAGATTGGATGTGGTGGGGAAAAAGATCGGAGCAATCGTGCTGGTCTTATGTGCGGCAATATTCTTCTTTGGAATATGGGGGGGGATAGATCCCTTCATTATGTTTTTAGCTGCCGTGGCTCTGGCTGTTGCGGCGGTTCCGGAGGGCTTGCCGGCAGTCGTGACGGTAACCCTGGCAAGAGGAATGAGAAAGATGACCCACAGAAATGCCATAGTAAGGAGATTAACCGCGGTAGAGACTCTTGGCTGCACCAGCATAATCTGCTCGGATAAAACCGGAACCCTGACAAGAGATGAAATGACGGTCAGGAAAATTTATGCAAACAATAAGATCATAAAGGTGGGTGGAGAAGGATATAAACCGGAAGGGGAATTTTCCCATGAGGGTAAATCTTTTGATCCGGGGGAACTGGAATCGTTACTGAAAATATGCGTTCTTTGCAATAATGCTTCTTTAGAGAATGTTAACGGCGAGTGGAAAATAATTGGCGATCCAACCGAAGGCAGTTTACTGGTTCTCGGGGAAAAAGCGGGGGTAAAGCAAAAAGAGTTAGAGGGGGAATATCCGAGGATAGGGGAGATACCGTTCACTTCAGAAAGGAAGAGAATGACAACCGTCCATAAGATTGGAGACGAAAAATTTGCGTATGTTAAAGGGGCACCGGATGTGGTTCTGGGTCTGTGCGCCAGTATTTATGAGAATGGAAGGGAGAGGGCAATCAGCAGGATGGATGGGGTAAAAATCACTGCCGTGAATGAGAGATTTGCCGGGGGTGCTCTGAGGGTTATCGGAGCGGCTTATAAGAGGTTATCCCCGGATGAAGAGATCACGGAGGATGCGGAAAATGATCTGGTTTTTGTTGGCCTGGTTGGAATGATCGACCCCCCGAGAGAGGATGCTAAAATCGCGGTAAAGAAATGCAAAGAGGCGGGGATAGAATCGGTGATGATCACGGGAGACCATAAACTTACCGGGATGGCTATCGCAAGGGAGATGAACATGTTCAAGGAAGGTGATCTGGTGCTGACGGGAGCCGAGCTGGACGAAATGGGAGATAGACTTAATGATGTTGCAGAAAATGTCAGGGTCTATGCAAGGGTTTCGCCTGAGCATAAATTAAGGATCGTTAAGGCATTAAAGGAAAAAGGTCATGTGATAGCAATGACCGGGGACGGGGTTAACGATGCCCCCGCCCTGAAAAAATCCGATATCGGGGTGGCAATGGGAATAACGGGAACGGATGTGACTAAAGAAGCCGCAGACATGGTTCTGGAGGATGATAATTTTGCATCAATTGTTTCTGCGGTGGAGGAGGGGAGGAGCATTTACGATAACATAAGATTGTTCATCAGATACCTGCTTTCGTGCAACATAGGCGAGGTATTAACGGTTTTTATGGCCATGATGTCCCTTGCGAAATTACCTCTCCTCCCTTTACAGATTTTGTGGATGAATTTTTTGACGGATGCCGCCCCGGCGCTTGCACTTGGTTTTAACACACCGGACCCGGACGTTATGAAAAAAAAGCCCCGAGACCCCAGGGAGGGAATAATAACCAGAAAAACCCTGTCAAGTTTCATTTTCATAGGGGCATTAATGGGTCTCGGCACATTACTCTTATTTAACCATACTCTCCAGGCAGACGAGAGCAAAGCACAGACCATGGCGTTCACAACCCTCGTCATGTTCCAGATGTTCTATGTTTTAAGCTGCAGGTCGGAGAAATACACATTGTTTAAGGTCGGCGTGTTTTCAAATAAATATTTGATAATCGCCGTACTGTTTTCGATTTCTTTGCAGTTGATGGTGGTCTACATGCCGTTGCTGCAGGGGGTATTTAACACCGTTCCGCTGGAGATAGGGGATTGGCTGAAAATCCTTGTTGTCTCCTCCACGGGATTTTTAATCCCCGAGGCATTGAAATTGAGAAAGCAAGATTAGCCCTTAACCCCCGCGATTATGTCCTTTATTTTTTTGCAGTCATCTTCACTTAAGGTCCCGTTTACTATAACATCCGCTCCCGCATTTACTTTTTCCTTTGCCGTGGATGCATCCGTTATCCCCCCGCCGACAATAATCGGGATGTCTGTCGAATCCCTTACAGCGGAAATCATCTCATCCGGAACCGGCTTTTCTGCTCCGGAGCCCGCTTCAAGATAAACGCATGACATCCCCCATATATCCTGTGCAAATGCAGCGTAAGCCGCAGCCTTCTCAACATCATCGCATCCGATCCTCTCCAACTCCACAACCCTTTCTACCGTGGTTGGATTCTTTGAGGTGGAGACTACAATGTAGCCCATGGGGATCGGCTTTATCCCCCACCGCTTTACAAGTCTAAACCCCTTGATTTGCTCGCCGATCAGATACCTGTAATCCCTTGAATTCATAAGCGACATGAAGAAGATGTAATCGGCATACCTGGACACCGACTCTGCAGAGTTAGGGAAAAGAATCACCGGCAGATCAACTTCTTTTTTAATCTCCTTTATCGTATCATCCACCACCTGCCTGTTTTTTGTCGTCGATCCCCCGATCATTATTGCATCCGTGCCGTAGGATTTGCACAACTTTACCCTGCTGCGTGCTTCCCCCGGAGATTGATTCTCGGGGTCTATTAGAGTGAAATGCGCTTTCCCGTGACCAATTATCTCTTTCATAAAATTCATTCTTGTTGTAAACAATTTTTTCTAAAAAGTTTTTTATGATAACAAAAATAAAAACCCTTAAACCCTCTCCTTCCTGTAATCATCAACGATGTCCTTCAGCTGCCCCCCTGACCAATTTATCATATTCTTCCTTACT
The DNA here is from genome assembly GCA_001723855.1 of Candidatus Altarchaeales archaeon WOR_SM1_86-2. The sequence continues at coordinate 9,780 of MCBC01000006.1, forward strand.
CAACCTGAACCCGGATGCAATTAAATTATCAAGAGAATCCTTTAAATTTATCTTATTATCTTTTGCGGCAAGCAATAACACACCAAGTGTTCCGGATATCTTTACTCCAAGACCTTCTGCAATCTCCCTTCCCTCTTTATCATCAATAAGCAGAAGATCCGCGTTATTTTCTTTGCCGAGAATTATCGCTTCTGCCTCCCCTCTATCAACACTCCGCATAAGTATCTCAACCCCGAGGTTGTCCTTGGTTTTCCCAATTTTTATCCAGCCGGCATCTTTGACTTCTTTTGCACCAGCTAAGTCCCCGCCATATTCAACAACTTCCCTGTAAACTTCCCGGGGGATATAAATCCCAGTAAAGTATTCTTTCAGAAGTCCCAATCTATTTATCCTTGAAAGTGCGATTAACGGTGTAGAGTTAGATACAATCATTCTCTTATTCTCTTTTTAACACATTTTTTAAAGTTTCAACATCTTTTTCTGCATCTTCAGCAGAATAGTCTATCGGAATACCTTTTCTGTCAAGTATCAAAAGCATCTCCCATTTATTTCTCGCTCCAGCTAACTCTTTTGCTTTCCCCAAGGATATTTTTCCTTCCCTGTAGAGTTCTGCTGCCAATGTTTCTCTAACAAACTTCCCTACATCCTTAACCTTCATTACAGAAAAAAAGGATTCAGGTAATTGAATTGTTGCAGTGGCGCTTTTCATTTTTATCTTTTATTATCATTTTAGAATATAAAACTAAAAACCCTGGTTCGGTTCTTTAAACCCTCTCCTTCCTGTAATCATTAACGATCTTTTTCAACCCGCCCACGCCGACCAGGTATTCTTTTTCAAATTTTTTTTCGAGAGCCTCGGCATCCCCCGCTTCAATGTAACCGCAGCCGGCAATTTCTTTAACCACTTTTGAATCTGCCGTCAAAACATCCTTTACCCTTCTCTTATCCACCCTTATCTTTTTATCCACCAATGCGATTCTAAAATTATTCAACAGATCATAGTCTCTTCTCCTTAGCCCCCGCCTTATCCATGTGATGCCGTTGACAGCCTCCGGGAATATCCCTATGCCAGCCACTTCCCCCCTCGCTAACCTGACCCACAATTTCGTTAACCCGTCAATGTCCTTCAACCTGCAGTTCAATTCTGTCTTTAGACTTCTCACGGAATTTTTAAGGCGGTTGATTGATTTATCCCTCTTCCTTATCTCAGGGTCCTTCCTGAGTTCAATGCCGTATTTTCTTTTCATTCTCGAGATCCTGATATTCAGGTCTTTGATTTCCTCTTCCCTTTTCTTTAACTCATCTTCTAAATTCTGCTTTCCAATATTTAATCTCTTTACCTGTTTTTTCAGCCTCTCCGCTTCCCCGTCCTTTACTTCCCCAGCGCCCGTATCCTTTTCCTCAACCTCGATTTTTTCTTCAACCACCTCCTTTTTTTCCAATGTCTCTTCGGCATGTGTTATCGAATAACCCCTAAGCACCAGGTGCTTGACCTCATCTGCCTTTTCCACACCCAGTGAGTCTATATGCTCGAATTTATTTTTCACGTGATTAAACGCGTTTATCGCTGATGCCAGCGCATCCCTCTGGTGAGCATTTTCAACCCCGTAGCCCGCAGTAAGATCAACTTTTTCTCTTACCGACAATGACTGTTTCGGCGAGAATACAACGGCATCCAGTGATGCCCCCAATTTAGATATAAACCCCGGAGTCGGACTCACGTCACCCGCTACCTCGGAGACGATTACATCCGGGCGGATATGCATCAGATATCTTACCGCGGCATTTAAACCCATGTCCCTGGAAGAATGCAAAGCGATTAACTCCCCGCGAAAATTTAACGCCGCTATTCCCAGAGTCGTCCCAGGGTCTATTCCAACAATCAGATACAATTTTCAAATATTTTTTAATTTTATAATTAATTTTATAATAAATATGATTTTGATAATAAATAATCGCGGACAGTATGTTCACCGCATCTGGAGGTCCATGAGGTATCTCGGCGCTGAAGCGGATATGGTCCCGGGTCCAACCCCTGTTCATGAAATATTGGGTAAAGAGCCGGATGGAATAATCTTAAGCGGGGGCCCTTATTCCGTCCATATGGGTGCAAGCGAGATAGGGAATTGCTATGAAATTTTGAGCAGGGTCGAAGTCCCGATCCTCGGCATCTGTCTGGGGCACCAGATAATCGCGAAGTTCTTTGGCGGGGAGGTTGAGAGGGGGGAGCGGGCAGAGTACGCCCAGGTTTCCATAAGAATCGAAAAGGAGGATGATCTGTTCAGGGGAATGGGAAACGAACTGTTGGTCTGGGAGTCGCACAAGGATGAAGTTACCAGGATGCCGGAGGATTTTGAACGGCTGGCATACTCTGAAATCTGCGAGTTCGAGGCGATAAAGCATAAAGAAAAGCCGATTTATGGAGTTCAGTTCCACCCGGAAGTATATCACACCCAGCACGGCTCCGATATACTCAGGAACTTCCTGGAAGTTTGTGAAGGCGATGCATGATTTAAGAAAAACAGGTAAAATGCAGGTGTTGAAAAAATTAGCGTGCATGCAAAATAGAAGAGATGATACGCCGAACAGGGAATTGGCAAGAGAACTTGCTGAAGAAAACAATATTGAGGCGGTAAAAGAATTAGCTGAAAACCTGTACAATAAAGATAAAAAAATCCAGGGGGATTGCATAAGCGTTCTTTATTGGATCGGCACCGTAAAACCCGGATTAATTGAAGATCACGCTTCTGATTTTTTGAAACTGCTTCACAGTAAAAACAATCGACTTGTCTGGGGCAGCATGCTTGCTTTGTCGACTATCGCAGATAGAAAGCCCGGGGAGATATTCTATAACATGGATGACATGGTTAAGGCAATCGAGAGAGGTTCCGTGATTACCGTTGACAACGGAATAAAGACACTGGCAATAGTCGCATCCGTAAATGATGAATACAACCGGAAAATATTCCCGTTTTTAATCAACCATTTAAAGACCTGCCGCCCGAAAGAGGTACCCCAGCATTCAGAAAGTATTTTTGTTGCGGTTAATCCAAAAAACAGGAAGGAATACACGGATGTATTGTATAAGCGGCAGGATATATTGACGGCATCACAATCAGCCAGAATCAAAAGACTGTTGAAAAGGATTGAAGAAATATAAATGGTCTGCCCATAATAAAACAAGGAAAAATGTCCGCATCCATAAAATGGTTTCCACCCTCATGGCTTCAAATAAAAACAGCAGACAAAACAATATACATAGATACAGCCTACCTGGGGACATACTTCACGAATTATCCAAAAAAGATTGAATTTTCAAGGTGGCCGGATCCAACAGCTCCCAGGCAATGCATCAAAGAGTTAGGCAAAGACATAAAAGTTATTGCACCATGGGAAGAAATAACTTCCGGGGATATAAGAATAAAGGCTGTGGACGCTTATAATACCATGGAGGTAAGTTCTACCAGAAAAGTCCATCATAAGGGATATGGAGTCGGCTACCTGATAACCCTGGAGGGTAAAACCATTTATCATGCCGGGGATACGGACTTTATACCGGAAATGAAAGAACCGGGAGATATGGATGCAGCGTTGCTTCCTATCGGCGGAACTTTTACAATGGATGCCCAGGAAGCTGTTAAAGCCGCAATAACAATTAAACCCGCGGTTGTCATTCCAATGCATATGAAAAAGGCGGATCCGCAAGAATTTAAGAAAAATGTGGAAGCCAGATCGAATATCAAGGTTGTGCCGCTGCAAATAGGTGAAATTTATAAATTAAAATAAAAAGCAACCTCAACAAACCCTGAGTTTTGTGAAAAACAAATTAATTACAATTTTTGTTAACATTTATATATTTTTGTTAACTAAAATAATAATAAAATGAAAATTGACTGGGATTTATTGAAGATTATCATTAATCAAGAAAAGATTGATTTTAGAGAATTGGTGGAAAAAAGTAAAAAAAGCAGGGTTAGTGTTTATCATTCTCTCAAGGAACTTGAAAGGTTATCCTTTATCAGGAGAGAAGGCAATTTCATTATCCTTCAGAAAAACCCATTAACTGCTGCAGCGGCAATATTGATCATAGAAAATTTTCCATTAGAGTATTTAAAAAGCAGGGGAATAGATATGTTGGTTTATCTTCTAAAAGAAAGAACTGTGAATGAGATTTCAAGGGGATTGAATATATCTTTTTCATCCACCTACCATAACCTCAGAGAACTTTCTCCTCTGGTCGCAAAAAAGAATAAAAAGTATAGGATAAATGAAAAAAATAAAAATCTGTTGGAGTTCCTGACACTCTTAAAAAAACAGATCGAAATCCAGACAAAGTATGTCATAGTCTGGTCTGAAGGGAGTGAAAAATTGATCAAAGCCCCTATGGATGAGAAACTTCCGGGCGCTTCCACAGCATTTTCATGTTTCAGCCAATTTGGCGTGAAATATATACCGTTATACAATTACTACTACCTGCCGAAAAGTGACCTTACTTTAGAAGAAATTTTCGTTCACTCCCTACTATGTGCCGAGGATAAGCACATGCTTGCTATAAGCGTGATCTTCTATCTAAAAAACAGGGATGTTATGGACATAAATAAGATAAGGAGTGAATCACGGAGATTGAATGTCCAGGATATATGGCTGGACGTCCAGAACTATCTTGAAGGTGCAGAGGTCAAAAGGAGTGATTTATTTCTGCCCGAAAATGAGTTCACGGAGAAAAGCAGGATGTATGGCGCATATTGTCTACCAAAGTATCCAAAAGAAACATGGCTTGAAGTTCTTGATGAAATAGCTCAGAGAATAAAAAAAGAAACAACGATTTACCTGATCGGCGGGGGAGCATTAATATTGGATGGGATAAAAGGAACAACAAAGGACATAGATTTGGTTTTGGATAGCAAAGAGGATTTTGATTTAGTGAAAAATGTACTGGAAAGCATTGGATTTAAGGGGGTTGGGGATGTGTCCCAGGGGTATAAGCAACTGCAAGCAAGCACGATAATGGATAGGGGGAATTCACCAAGAATTGATTTATTTACAAAAAAGGTGTGCGGAATTTTCCTTTCAGATGAGATGAAAAAAAGATCAATTGCATATAAAGAGATTGGCAATCTAAAAATAATGCGGGTCTCAGCAGCTGATATACTCCTTTTCAAAGCCCTCTCGTCCAGGGAGGGAGATATCGTGGATTGCGAGAGAATACTTTCAAAAAAGAAAGTTGATTGGGATGTTGTTCTCAAGGAATATATTGATCAAGAGAAATTGTCGGATGCTTTTCTTGGATTTGTCTTTTTGGACAACATTGAAATTCTGGAATCAAGATTGGGGGCGATCCCTATAAGAAAGAAAATTCTAAATATTTGCCTGGAGAGGGCAATTCTTGATATGGTGGAGAAACCAAGAACTGTCTCGGAGATAAAAAAATTTGTTGATTTCCCGGAATACGGGATAAGAAATGCACTGAACCGGCTTGTAAAGCAAAACAGGATAATAAAAAGGATGGACGAGAAGCCGATAAGGTTTTTAAAAAAATAACCGGATGATTTCCTGATATTTCTCGGGGTTTTTAATTTAAACCAAGTAATAATCAATAATCAAGATGGAAAACACTAAAGGCACAGGAATCTTGTCTGGAACAAAGGTCATAGTGGGGGACAGCGATACAAAGTCTCTTTTAAGGCAGAAGGGTTTCGGTGAGGACGCGGGCGCAAGACAGGATTTATCGTTAATTGAAGCTTTGTTTTTAGTCGAAACAAAGAATATAGGGGTCAGCGATGGTGAAAAAGAACTCGATTTCGATGATTTATTGAAACTTGGAAGTAAGGCGGAGGAGAATTTTTATGCAAAGTATATTGTCTATAAGGATCTGCGCAGCAGGGGTTTATTGGTCAGAACAGGATTGAAGTTCGGAACAGATTTCAGGGTTTATGAAAGAGGCAGTACCTTGAGCACGGGGCATTCTCGCTACCTTGTGCATGTTATCCCGGAAGAACACACGTGCTCGTTCCCCGAATTATCGAGGGCTGTTAGATTGGCAAAGGGGGTGCACAAGGACATTATATTTGCGATAGTTGATGAGGAGTGTGATGTGATATACTATCTGGTTGACAGGGTGAGGCTTTGATGCTGTTCTGGTTGCGGCAACTCCCGCACTAAATCATAGAATTATATAAATTTACTACGCCAACCGAGATGAAAGTGACCGCAATAGCCCCCAACAACAATCCCATAACACGAGTTACAACCAAAGACCCTGTGAAACCCAATACTTTATTGATTTTATCCGCAAATCTGAAGACGATGTAGGATACAGCGAAGGTTAATAATATCGCCAATATCGTTATTATTTTCAAGTCCATGGTTTCGCCTGTTCTTATTACCACTATTACTGTTGTAATCGCACCCGGGCCGGTTAACAGGGGCATAGCGATTGGAAATACAGAAACATCCTCCCTTTCTGTAGCATCTTTTATCTCCTCGGTTGTTACGCTTTCGCGCGATACTCTTGCATGCAGCATATCTAACGCGATCAAGAAAAGTAATATTCCGCCCGCTACTCTTAAACTGTCCACCGTCACGCCAAAAAATTCCAATATCAACTCCCCGGATATAGCAAAAACGATTGCCAGAGCACATGCCACCATAACCGAACGTTTTGCCGTCTCTTTTCTTTCTGCTGCGCTCATCCCGGATGTTAACGCGATGAAAGTGATCAGCCCGCCGACCGGATTTACAATAACAAATATTGATACAAATGCGTAAATGAAGAAGGTTATCGCGTCCATATTTCTATATCGCTTTTTTGTTGTCTATTAGATGTAATTAATTTAGTTTTATATAAATGGTATGATGGGGATTTCTGATTAAACACGCTCTTGGATATGGAAGCATCATAAATTAAACTGGCACGAAAAATCGACAGCCGCTTTTTTTAATATTTATTTAAAAAAACGTAAATAATTAATGGGTAGTGGCTTTTGAGTTTCCTGGGGCAACCCGGAGGAAGTTCCATCCACTCACAAACCACGCGTAAGCCGGTGCGAAAGCACCGAGCGATGTCGCAGAGACGAGAAACTGCTTATTATGATGATACTTCGGTTGAAATTGTGGCTGACATTTCATGTCAGACACATACAAAACCCTTTGGGTTTTGAATATATAAGCAGTGGTGTGAAACGAACATCGCTGTGGGAGTGCAACGCTTTGCGGCTCAGATGAATGCTCAGCAGCCGACTGATCTTTTCCAGGATCGCTAAACGGCTGACAGAAGATGGACTACTGCCACTGCCCAAAATCAAGTAACAATGCTGGTAAACGAGATATTCTATTCGATACAGGGTGAAGGTGTATGGGTTGGAATTCCGATGGTTTTTGTCCGGCTGGCGGGATGTAATTTATCGTGCAGCTGGTGCGACACCCCTGATGCGAGAGGTAGATATAAGGGGGTTGAAATTAGTGAGGGGGATATATTAAAGAAAGTAGATGGGTATGGCTGCGACTGGGTTTGCATTACCGGGGGCGAGCCTCTCGAGCAGGCAGGGGAGGTTGATGAGTTGATAAAGAGGTTGATAGAGGGGGGTTACGAGATCATAGTGGAGACCAACGGCTCACTGGAGATAAATAAGATAATAAGGGATGTCAGGGTTCATATAAGCATGGACTGGAAACTGCCCGGTTCTAAAATGGACAGCAGGATGCTAAAGGAAAATCTAAATCACCTGTCGGCAAATGATCAACTGAAATTTGTCGTTAAGGACAAGGAGGATTACAAGCATGCGAAAAATGTGCTGGAAAGAAACCCGATCAACTCCCAAGTTATATTCCAGCCTGTTGGGGGGATTGAAATTAAAGATTTAATTGAATGGGTCAGGGAGGATAAATTAAAGGTCAGATTACTTCCGCAGTTACATAAAATTTTAAATATTAAATAACGGAGGGGCAGATATACGAAGTTTTGCGATAGCAAAATTTCCCGCAAGGGGTGTGCCCGGATAAGCCTGCAAGTGCTTGCGGTTGAAAGTCCCGTCATGGTGTGCAGCAGGTAAAATAATGGGGGTAGCTGGTGAAAGTTCAGCCGCGAGAATTGAGCATTTGCTTGTGCGAAGTGCGAACAACCTATCCGGTCGTAGCATAGCGAAAGTTGCTGCGTCGTAAGGGATCCGCCCTTTATAGCATTTGGCGGATATTATAGATGCCGAGCCCGGACCATGAGGTCGAATGCTGTTATCAATGGGAAAAAGTGGTCATGCGCACCCATTGAATCTATCTGCGTATGCATCGACACCGGCGATTCTTAATTTTGTGTATATATTGCTTCATAATTTCATCTCAGTTTCAAACAATAAATTTCTATTCAAACTCAATCGTTGCCGGGGGCTTATTGGTCAGGTCGTACAGAACTCTCGTGACCTCCGGGATTTCGCGGGTTATACGGTCAGCGATCCTGCCGAGCACCTTCCAATCAACCTCCACGGCATTCGCTGTCATCGCATCCAGTGATTCAACCACCCTGATGCACACCATATACCCGTAATCCCGGGAATCGCCTTTTATGCCTGTTGATTTCCCCTCTAAAAGCACGGCAAATGCCTGCCACGGCGTGAGTCCTGCATTCTTAACCTCCTCCCTAACTATGGCGTCCGCTTCTCTCACCACATTAATCTTTTCGTTGGTTATGAGTCCGACAACCCTTACAGCCAGTGCAGGGCCCGGGAAAGGCATTCTTTCGCTGATTTCGCGGGGCAGGTCCAGTTCTCTTGCGACCATCCTGACCTCATCCTTGTACAGGTCTCTGAGGGGCTCGCATAGTTCCAATACCATGCCGTGCGGAAGGGTAACATTATGGTGCGACTTTATCTTTCCTTCACTTTCTATCCAGTCCGGGGCTATAGTTCCCTGGACCAGGATTTCAGCGCCCTCCTCTTCCGCAACTTTTTCAAATACTTCTATGAATTTATGCCCTATGATCTTCCTCTTCTCTTCCGGATCATCAACGCCCTTTAATGCATCCCGGAATTCTTTTTCTGCGTTGATTAATTTGAAATTCAAATGAAATTTATCGAATATTTCCTTGATATTCTCCGGCTCGTTCTTTCTCATTAAGCCGGTATCCACGAAGACGGATACTAAATTCGAACCAGCTGCTTTGTGGGTAAGCACGGCACAGGTGGAAGAATCAACCCCTCCAGACAATGCAATTATTGACTTTTTACCGCCAATCTGCTCTTTAATATTCCTTACCGCGTCCCCTATAAATTTTTTTGAATCAAACATTTAACCTTTAATCCATGCTTAAAAATAAAAAAAGAAGGTTGTCGTGATCTGCCGGGGAGCATGTATCCAAAGAAATCCAGTTCACCTTTCCTACTCCACCATAGTTATAGCTGCCTCGGGGCAGCCGTCAACGCATACCTCGCACTCGAGACATGCATCGGGGTTCTTCACCTTTGCCTTGTTATCAACTAGCTCAAACACGCAGGGGTCTGCCGGGCATACAGATACACACGACCCACACCCATTACAGGTTCCTTCATCTACTTTTGGTTTCATTTTTAATTGTTGGTTGTTATTAATTAAAAAATTAAAATAAAAACATTAAACAAGATCGATTGATTCAGGAAGATTTACTCATCCCCTCGTACCAGCCCTTCGGCAGAAATTTTTCAATCGTGAGGTCTCTTCCGAGTTCCATATCGTTAAACCCTGGGTAGTTAAACTTTATCTCAAATTTTGTCACATACCTTTCCAGTGTTTCCACACACCTTGTGCATAAAACGCCGCCGTATGGCCGCTTGGGAGCCCTCTGGCTGCGGGTCATACCCCTGATTTTTGAAGGAATGCCGCTTGGAGTTCCACAAAGTGCTTTGCCGCATCTGCCGCAGTGATTCCTGCCCGGCTTTTTGCGGTCGTAATGCGTTACCTGCCTACCCCCGGGGGTTGTTTTATGCTTCCTTTTCTTACTCCTTGATCTATATCTTGGCGCAACCATTTTAGTAATTTTTCAATAATTTATTTATTGGAATCGAGATCGCGAAAACGCATATAAGATACCACCAGAACCATGTAAGCCCGACACCCAGTATCTCTATGACACTTCTTTCCACGTACACGTTCATTTTGCCGTCCTCCTCCATCAGGACATATTCGCGGGTCTTCCCGTCCTTGGGGCTTATAGCAACCCTATTTTTTTCTTTTTTAAGTTCTGCGGTAAGTGAATTCTCCCCGTTAGTAACGGTTATGGTTCTATTGTCCTTACTTTTGTTGATCTGTGCGTTTTCCAACCAGTTTATCTCCAGTTCCCCTGCCAGAAACTGCTCAAATTGCCCGCTGCCGTCTCCAGGGACATCATTCCAGGTGAACAGATGCTCCCCCCCCTTCCCGACAACATGGATGAACAAATAGTCGGTTTCTCCCACCCCGTAAGTGCTGTAAAGCCAGCCGAAAATAAGGATGAACGGGATTATCGTTACGAGCATGGGCTTAAACGAATGCTGTAAATTTTCCATCATTGCCGCCATCATCTCCTTCTGGATTTTCTGCATCTTCTTCATATTTTTTGATTTCTGCGCTGCCTTTAACTGCTTTTGCATTTCCTTCATCTTCTCCCTCGATTTTCTTCCTTTCTCCCCTAAAGTTACTTTAGTAACCAATGCACTCATCATCGCCAACGCAGCTGCAACGATCAGTATATCTACTGCAGGGTCTCCAATCAACACCATTTTTCTTATTATTAAAAAGTTTAAAATAAAAATTAGGGTTTAAAAAAGAAGAACGTATGATCTGTAAAATTTGCGGAAAAGAAAATTATATCCCGGAGGTGATTGGGTTGTGTGTTGACTGCGTTAGAGGGGGCGATTCTTTAGAACACACCAGGGATGCCCATAAAAGGGTGAGAGAGAAGTTTTCTTTACCTTCTGCGCCCCCGGATGACCCGGACGGCGTATACTGCGGTTTATGTGCAAATGAATGCAGAATGGGGGTTGGGCGGAAAGGCTACTGCGGGCTCAGATGGAATGAATGCGGGAAATTGGTTTCTTTGGTTAACGGGGAGAATGCGATAATGCATGCCTATCTTGACCCGCTCCCAACAAATTGCTGCGCGGCCTGGTTTTGCCCATGTTCCGGGGAGCACGGGAGGCAAAATCTCGCGGTCTTCTTTTACGGCTGCTCTTTCAACTGCTTGTTCTGCCAGAACTGCTCGCATAAAAATTTATCCGTACCAGGGACATCAATCGATGGATTCTTGCAGAGGGCGTTGAATCCTGAAGTATCGTGTATCTGCTACTTCGGGGGGTCTCCGGAGCCGCAGCTGCCGTTCGCGATCAAAGCATCGGAAAAAGTGCTGAAGAAAAGGAAGATAAGGATATGCTGGGAATGGAACGGCTCGGGCAATCCAGAGCTGGTGAAGAAAGCGGCGCGGTTATCGCTTGAAAGCGGCGGTACAGTGAAATTTGATCTAAAGGCGTTTAATGAAAATTTAAATTTTGCCCTCTGCGGAGTTTCAAATAAAAGGGTTTATGAGAATTTTAAGATGATCGCAAAAGGGTTTTACGAATCCTCAAACCCGCCTTTGCTTACAGCCACAACGCTTCTTGTTCCGGGATACATTGACAAAGAGGAGGTGGGAGAGATCGCACGGTTTATAGCGAACTTAAACGAAGAAATTCCATACTCCCTGCTGGTGTTTCACCCTGATTTTTATATGAAAGATCTGCCGGTAACCCCGAAAAAACAAGCAGGGGAATGTTATGGGGAGGCGAGGAGGTATTTGAAGAATGTGAATATCGGGAATAAGCACATGCTTTATTTTTGATTGTTATTCGAAAAATTGATTAAGATCCCGCATCAAATTTTTGAAAACGAAAAGATTTTCATTTTGTTTAAATCAGTCCCCGATCAAAGGCACAAATGCCACGCCCATTAAATTTTTTTGCGAAACTTCCCCTGTTTTTGATTTCTTAACCAATACAAGCCTCTGGGAAAACACATGCCCCCCTACAGGAATCGCCATTCTTCCGCCCGGCTTTAACTGCTCGATCAGAGGTTCCGGGATTTTTGAGGCTGCAGCGGTTACCATGATCTTATCGTACGGTGCTTCTGACTCATAACCTCTTGTTCCATCCCCCGGGATCACTTCAACCTTATCTGTGTAGCCGGCATTCTTCAGATTTTTCTTTGCAAATTCCACCAGCTCAGGGATGCGTTCTATCGTGAAAACCTTATTCCGGACCATTTCATAAAGCAGAGCCGCATGGTATCCGGAGCCTGCTCCAACCTCAAGCACTTTATCGCCCGCCGCCAGATCCAGAACATCAACCTCAATCATAATCAAACACATGTGTGGGGCAGAGATCGTCTGGGATGCCAGGATGGGCAGGGGCTCATCAGAGTATGCTAAATCCCTGTATTCCGGAAGAACAAACTTCTCTCTCGGAACCTTAAGAAATGCTTTCTCAACCACCCTGCTCTTAACAATCCCCGTTCTCCTGTAATAATCAAGTAATCTTGACCTTTTCTCTTCTAAATTCATTATTAATAAAGATAGGAATGAAAATAATAAAAATTATATCCGCGGTTGTATTTGCAGTGTTGATAGCTGCCGCATACTTAGAGCTCATCCCTGATCACGAGGTTGAGAATAACGAGATAATTATTGAATTTATGGTAAATGATAGCGGTGAGCATTTAAACGGAGGGGTTTATTTAAACGATGGGTTTCTTGGATACACATCAGACGGGAAAATCTCTGTTTTAAAATCAAAAATTCCAGAAAACCTGGGCGAATATGTGGTTAAGCTTAAAGGCAGGTATGAAAATAGATATGAATTTGAATGGGAATGGAATATGAGCCCCCGCTCTGTATTTGTGCAGGGAGGCATTTGCTTTGTTTCACAAAAAAGCGTTGATGAGATTAAAATCCCGGAAATGACCCGGGACATGTTAGTTGCCCCGAAAATACCACCATATAAAATAGGTTATGAAAAGAAACCACAAGCATCTGCCTTATACCCCGCGGGCATGAACATAAGCATTAAATCCGAACTCTCATCCCTTTATGCAGGTAATACGGGATTTTCAAGACTTATTATGAAAAACCAGGGCTCAAGTAAAATTTTTATTTACGGCATTATGGTTGAGATAGAGGGAACGAACAAGAGTGAATGGACCTCTACGGGAACATATTTAGCTCCCGGTGAAGAGAAAATATTGGGCATATCTGCCTTTAGCTGCCCCGAATCACAGGGAAACCATAGCTATAAAATATGTATTAAAGTGCTTTCCGAGTCTTTAGACGGCAGATGGTATGATCGCGGTGAAGAATGCTTTAAGCCCCATGTTATGGAGATAAAAGAGTACGCAAAAGGCGATGATAACCCAACTTACACCTACAACCCGCCCCAATATTTCTGGAGGGTCAACAAATTGATCAATAAAGAAAACATGAAGGTTAGGATGGTCAGGGACGCGATTATTGAGAAATACATGGGAGATTATAATGTTTATCAACTCTCCGCATTATATGATTGGGTACGGGACAATATTGAATATGCCGAGGATCCAGAGGATGAGGATTACTGGGCAGCACCCCAGGAAACAATAGATAGGGGAAAAGGAGATTGTGACGACCACGCGATACTGATCTCAACCCTGATAGAATCCATCGGGGGAAAATCAAGAATCTACATGATCAAGGAGCATATGTTTGCTTCGTTTTATGCCGGAGACAATGAAACAACCCGCAAGATCGCTAACTCACTGAATGACTACTACAATGCCCCGCTCAAAGTAGCATGGTTTTCCGATGAATACGGAAACTGGATCGTGATAGACCCGACATGCTCCCTCTATCCCGGAGCCCTGCCATGCAGCGCAGAGTATAAAAAAGAAGGATGGGGGTTTACAGGGATTGAAGAAGTTGCGGTAGTTGATGTGGTTTCTATTTAAACTTAAAAATTAAAAAATTAAAAATGCTGGATATTATTTACGGTTTCATCGACAAGTATTTCATTCAACCGGGCTATAACCCGGTAAATACCATAACATACGGGGTAATTCTCGGGTTAGCGATATTCGGGGTTATAAAAATGCTGCGAAAACTCGAGATCGAGATCGACAGAAATTTCATCTTAGCACTGGTGCCGTTTATTATTTACGGGGCTACATCGAGGGCAATGGTTGACGCAAACTTTTATCCGGAAATTTACTGGCTGGTGGCGCCGGGGATATATGTCACGATGTTCTTTATAACCCTGGGGGCATTATTGTTCAGTTTATTTTTACGGGAGGTCAGGCGCATTAATTACGCCGTACCTATGCTGATAATCGGTTCGGCACTGTCTGCCTATAATGTGGGTTTAATCCTTTTAAATTTTACAAGCCCGGATGCTTTGCTTTACTTCTTATTTGCGTTTTTTGGGAGTATTTTTTTGCTGTTTGCCGCGTACTGTGTGATCCTTTCTTTTCTAAAGGACCATAAGGAGCATGAGCTAAGGGGGAGGGTAAGGCGTCTGGCAGTCCATGAGTATAACCACCTGATCGTGTTTGCGCATCTTTTTGATGCCTCAGCGACTTCTATTGGAATAGAATTTTTTGGATATGCCGAGAAACACGTGCTCCCTCGCTTCCTGATCGATCACTTCCACACGGGATTTATAATGTTTCCTTTGAAATTGCTGGTTGTTATCCCGGTTATCTATTTGATAGACATGTATGTCAAAGACGACCCCATGACCAGAAGATTCATAAAATTAGCCGTTTTGATTCTTGGTCTGTCCCCGGGGATCAGGGACATATCAAGGATGATTATGGGGGTTTAAAGCCCTAAAAAGGAAAATAAATG
>MCBC01000007.1 GCA_001723855.1 Candidatus Altarchaeales archaeon WOR_SM1_86-2
GCACAATTAATTCTTTGAGGTCCTCCAGGCGTGTCAATTTTAAGGGGGGTGACAATTTGTCCCCACCCTTTGCTTAAAACCTCATCTCTTTTTCTCACTTTCTTCAAGTAGTCAGAGGGGTTTGCAGAATCAGCTAATGCCCCGACAACATCAACCACCGAAAAATACCATTCTCCATCATACCATGTTCTTCTGATTTGTATTCCCTGGAATACGACTAATGCGTTTTCTTGGTCCATTTTTGTTAAATTTTTTTTGGATTGTTTCAACTATTTCTTTTCTATTTGATAATGATTTTTTTTTGATTTCTATTCTTTCGGATTCTCCTTTTTTGATTAGTGATTTGAGGTTCATTTGCTATGTTTCTTTAATTATTTTAACCCTTATCTATTACCCTTAAAAATTAAAATAGCAAACCCAAACACTTAAATCCCGGAAGTTTCATGGATTTATTACATGAGATTAGAAGTGATTAAATTTGGACCAGGCAGTGCAGTGTTATCCCCAGAGGATATGGGTTCGACTATGCGGCAAAGGAAGTTGAGGGATATAAATGCTTTTAAGGGCCCAATCATAAACTTATAAAAGAGAGAGAAATGAGAGCGTTACTTGTTAACCCCTTTCCATTAGAGGGTTCAGGAAGTGGAACTTATACAAAAAACCTTGCTGAAGAGCTGGTCCGGCTGGGACACATGATCAAGGTAATTATCCCGGAACATGAGAGAGTATACAACGAGAATTTTGAAATCCAGACGATTATCTTCTACAATGGGAAAAATAAGGATTATGATGTTCACTTTAACTTCCCCTGCTTCAGCACGCATCCAAGAAGCAATAATACATTTTATAATTTAAACAAGGGAGAAATAGAGCAGTACATTGGTATTTTTCATAGAACACTGCAGGAGGAAGTGCTGAAATTTAAACCAGACATTATCCATGCCCAGCATTTGTGGATGTTTCCTTACTGCGCGTCCAAACTCAATGTCCCATATGTGGCGACGGCGCACGGCACGGACATTAAAGGTTTTAGACGAGATAAGCGTTATCGTCCCTTTGCACTTGCGGGGGCGCGCAGCGCTCAAAAAATAATCACCATCTCCGAGCAGGTTGACACGGATGTGAAAAAATTGTACGGCATTCCGGAAGAGAAAGGAAAATTAATACATAACGGCTTTGATGAAAGAATATTCTATCCTCAAAAAGTGGATAAAAAGAAGTTACTGGGAGAATACGGCATACGCCCCCCTCCAGAATACATAGTTAGTTTCGTTGGGAAATTCGCGCATTTCAAAGGAATAGATGTTTTACTGAAGGCTGCGAAAATTTACGAGAACGAATTGGACTCTGTTGCAACTCTCATCATGGGGCACGGCAACCGGTATCAGGAACTGGTTGATTTAAAAGAACGTTTAAATTTAAAAAACGTGTATTTTATAGGGCATCTTGATCAGGAAGATGCAGCCAGGGTGTTGAATATCGCCGATGTTTCTGTCGTCCCGTCCCGCGAAGAAGCATTCGGGCTGGTAGCCATCGAAGCATTAGCATGCGGGGTGCCGGTTGTTGCAACAAACAGGGGGGGACTCCCTGATTTTATAGATGAAAGCGTGGGTGCGTTGGTTGATGCCGAAGATTACATAGGTTTAGCGGAAGCGATTATCAAAGAAATAAAAAACCCGCAAAGGGAGGTCAAATCCAGAAGGGCTGCAGAATATGCATTGAATGGGTTTTCCTGGCAGAGGGTGGCAGAAGAAGTTGTAGAGGTTTATGAAGAAGCGGTAAATAATTATCATCCTTAAAGTTAAAATAGCAAAATCAAAAATGATCAAACTGGGTCCTGCCGGTGTGCCGGTATCTTCAAAGGACAGAAGCACTGTCGGCGGGATAAAAATGGCGGCCGAACTTTCTCTGGGGGCGATGGAGGTGGAGTTTGTCAGGGGGGTTAGCATGTCCGACCCCACGGCAAAAAAAGTTGGCAATGCCGCGAAAGAGGCGGGGATAGATTTAAGTGTGCACTGCCCGTACTACATAAATCTCTGCTCTGCAGAAGAGGAAAAGATCGCGGCGTCAAAGAAAAGGATACTTGACTCTGCCGAGAGAGCGGATGCCATGGGCGCCATGATAATTGTTTTTCACCCCGGGTTTTACGGAAAATTAAAAAAGGAGGATGCATTTGAGATGGTTGAGGGCGCCTGCTCAGAAATGGCAGATAAAGTAAGGGACAATGACTGGAAGGTTTTGCTTGGTCTGGAAACCACGGGAAAAGTATCGCAGTTCGGAACCCTTGAAGAAATAATGGATATTTCCCGTAAGATAAAGGAATGCGTGCCGGTAGTTGATTTTGCCCACATCTACGCGAGGGCTCAGGGGAGAATAGACTACGGGGATGTTCTGGATAAGGTTAGGGGATACAAGCACCTGCATTCGCATTTTTCATGTATTGAGTACTCAAAAGGGGGGGAGCGGAGGCATCTCACATTGGATGCAAATGAACCAGATTTCAGAGAACTGGCGGAGGAGATATTGAAAAGAAAACAGGATATAACGATAATCTCCGAATCCCCTGTACTTGAGCGGGATTCGCTGAAAATGAAGAGTGTGTTTGAGGAGCTGGGTTACGGGTTTGAGTAAAAATCAACAACACCTCCCTCTCAGGTCATAATAGGTTGCGTCAGTGATTTCAACGTCAACCGCTTCCCCGGCACTTATGCCGTCGTCTTTTAAAACTATGGGTTTGTACGCGAAGTTCCGGGCCGTAAAAGAACCGTTGCTTTGCTCGGAAACCAGGGCTTTGCCTTTCCACCCGATCCATTCCCTGTTTCTCTGAAGACCGATCTCTTGAAAAACCACGGTCATCTCTCTTGATCTTTTCTTCGTGATTCTTCCGGGGGGATTGATATATCTCCTGCTTGCTTCCGTGTGCTTTCTTTCCCAGTATCTCGAAATGTTCAATATATCCGGCTTTACTTCCCTGATCAAATTTATGCTGGACCGGAATGCATCCTCGTCCTCTGTCGGAAACCCTGCAATAACATCCGTTGAGACGGTTATGCCCTCAATTTCTCTTCTAAACCTCTTTACGATTTCTCTGAAATCCTCCGCAGAATACTTCCTGCCCATATCTCCAAGCACGGAATCATCGCCGCTCTGCACGGGGATGTGCAGGAACTTATAAATTTTATTGTTTTTGTAAACTCTGATTAATTCTTCTAAAAACCCCAAGACATGGTTCGGATTCATCATCCCAACCCTGACATAAAAATCGCCGTCAATGCCTGTGATGTCATTCAATAACCCGGGGAGACTATATCCAGTGTCCGCCCCGTAGGCTCCAGTATCTTGCGCGGTGATCCATATTTCTTTAGCGCCGTCACTTACTGCATCCTTGATTCTTTCCAGAATTAAATCGGGCTGGTAAGAATGCAGATTCCCCCTTGCCAGTTTTACCTGGCAGTATGTGCACGAGCCGGCGCAGCCCTCGGCGATCGGAACAATCTCCACGATTGGATTATGCCTGAGCTTTGCTCCGCAAATCTTTTCCTTTACATCCCCGGTTATTCTAACAAATCTATCGCCCCTGACAGCACTTTCTACCGCTTTTCCAACATCAAGGGTGTTTATTCCAATAAAAGAAAAATCCGGGAACCTCTCCGCCACCTCCGGGATTGCATGGGGCATGCACCCAGCAACTATTACTTTACCTTCATGAGACTTCAATTCATCCAGATACTTCAAGATTTTGTTTTCCGTCGGGGTTTTCACGATGCATGTATTCACGATGATGACATCTGCTTCGGGGTCATCCGCAATCTCAAAGCCCTGCCCAGACAATAAGCCCGCCATTATTTCGGAATCTGCTTTATTCACCGCACACCCGTACGTAACGATCCTGATTTTTCCCATCTTTATTATAAATTATGTCCAGATCTATAATAAGAAATGAACAGGAAATTCATTTTGATAGGCGCGGTTTTGATGTGCGCGCTTGTCATGATTATAATAACTACCCAGAAGGGTGATGAAAAAGATGATGTTGGATTAGAGAAAGCATTAGAGGAGATAAAACAGGAAAGTAATGACAGCGCGCGGATTATCGATGAGATATTAAAGCATGAAGATCCGTGGCTAACCAAAGCAAGGAAACATATGGTGGAGTATGATCTCAAGGGAAGGGGTATCGGGGATGAAAAGGTTCTTTATGTCATGGGCAGGGTGCCGAGGCACAAATTTGTTGATAAAATCCTGGAAAGTCAGGCATATGCTGACCACCCGCTGCCCATCAGCGAAGGACAGACCATCTCCCAGCCGTATATTGTCGCATTGATGACCCAGTCGCTGAAATTGAACGGCTCAGAAAAGGTGCTGGAGATAGGCACTGGATCGGGATATCAGGCAGCTGTTTTAGCTGAACTGGTTGATGAGGTCCATACCATTGAAATCAGGGGAAACCTAGCTGAAAATGCAAACGACACACTGAAATCTTTAGGGTACGGGAACGTGGAGGTAAAGCATGCGGACGGGTATTTTGGATGGGAAGAGCATGCTCCCTTTGATGCGATTATTGTAACCTGCGCCGCAAATCACATTCCTCCGCCCCTGACAGAACAGTTAGCAGAAGGCGGCAGATTGATAATCCCGGTTGGGAGTACAACCTATTATCAAACCCTGACCCTGGTTGAGAAAAAGGAGGGTAACTTAAGTTCAACTTACATCACAGGCGTTAGATTTGTCCCAATGACCGGGGAGGCAATGAAGGGATAATGTTATCTGATATCTCTGGCAAGCATCAAAACCGCTCCCAATCCAACCAAATAAACCGCTCCGGAAAAATAAAAACAACAGAAAACCCGAACGACATCGCAACAATAACCGCTATAATCACTTATAACTTGAACTTCTTTAACTTTAATTTTTATATTTCCAATAATTAATTAAAAACAAAAAATGGCGGATGTAAGTGTTAAACTCCCGAATGTGCTGGAAAAAGAAGCGGATCTATATGTAAAATCTGGTCTTTACAATAGCAGGGAGGAGTTGGTAGTGGATGCTATGAGATACTACCTAAGAACTGGTTTAAAGGCAAATGTGGATGTTGCAGTAAAAATGTATAAATCAGGGGAGATCTCATTGGGAAGAGCAGCTGAAATCGCGGGGGTGAGTTATGAAGATATGAGGCAGATACTGAATGGGAGGGGGATTAAAATAAAGATTGGTCCAGAGAGCGTTTCCGAAGCAAAAGAAGAATTGGAAAGTATGAGAAAGAAGATACGATGATGTTTGTGGATACAAGCGTGATAAGTGCATTGGGAAAGGCTAAGAGAATTGATCTGTTAAAGATTTTTGATGATGTTTTAATTCCAAAAGGAGTTTTCTCTGAAATTTTAGAGAGTGAAGATACGGAACTTATAGAGGAGGTAAAAAAGAGCATTTCTCTTGGAATCGTTTCTATTTTCAACCGTGAGGATTTAACAGAAATCACGATTTAATATGGACTTTTTAGATCATAACATAGCCATCATGTTTTTAGTGCATTAATAAATATTATCTCAATTTTCTTGCGGTGTATACCTCACGCATCAATATTTTTATTCAAAGTTAATCTCAAAAGTCCATATTAGGTCCATAAATCATGATCTCCACTCCGTATGCGTATTTGTAAATCTTTGAATAGTTATATTTAGATAAATCTCCTCGCAGACATGCGATTGTTTTTTGCAACGAAATTGTGAATTAAGATTTTTAGATTACAATATCCCCCACGTCGCTTGGTTTATGTAGTTGGCTCACACAAGCATTATATTTCGATATTTTTATTATCTTTTCGTAGGCGTCCGAAATTTAGATTATTACTTTGTTAAAAAGTCCACTTATTTGGACATATAGTGTACGACGATAATAACCTTAAATTGTGGACTTTTGGTGAATAAAAGTCATTTTTATAGTCGCTATGTATACTTATTTTTAAAAAGTCAATTGTTTATCAAGGCGAAGGATATTGATAAATTATTTCGTGATTTCTGTTAAGAGAACAGATAGTATCTTTCATGGAAGAAAATAAACTTGGTAGGGGAGAAAGCGAGGTTATTCTGCTTGCGATTGATAAATCCGCAGATGCGCTGATGGACGATAAAAGAGCAAGAAGGGTGGCAAGGAATGAAAAGATAGAGGTTTATGGGACTTTGACTTTGTTAAAATTAGCATACGAGGAAGGTGTAATAAGCGACAGGGAGGAACTCAAAAATATCCTGAATAATGTAATTGAGAAAGGAAAGCTTTATGTATCTAAAAAACTTTATAACTGGGTTCTGGGAAATTAAAGAATATTATCTTTTTTCCATCAACCCCCAAACCACTCCCAACCCAACCAAATAAACCGCTCCGGCAAAAATAAAAACAACAGAAAACCCAAACGACATCGCAACAATAACCGCCATAATGGAACCCATAACAGAGGCACAGCAGTTGGCACAGAACGCCCATGGAATTAAATTTTTATTTATTTCATTCGCGATCCTTATGCCCCACGGGAACGGGATGCCCATCAAAAAGCCGATCGGGGAGATTACAAGGAGGGATATTAATGCCCTTGTGAATAATCCCTGCCCGAGGAGGATATTGAAGAGGTAAAGCAGGGTGATTAAATAGATGAGGGTCAATGCACTTAACCCCACTATCACCTTCCTCAAATCAAATCTTTCAGAGAAAAAACTCCCCGCCCCGGAGCACAATAGAAGCGAGAAAAGAACAATGGCGATGGCATAAGTCGGATGTCCGAGGAAAAGGATAAATTTTTGAATTAAAGCAATCTCTATGAACATGTATCCCATGCCGAGACATAAAAAGTAGGTGAGAATTTTATATTTTCCATGTATCTTCTTTTTTAATCTTTTAAATGAATACATGGGAAGGAGAATGAAGATAAAGGAAAGAATTAATGCCTGGACAAAGATCACAGGCACCAGGTAACCTCCTTCAACGAAGGGCTGCCATTTCTTTCCCATGCTTTCGTATGTCTCTTTGAGCTTACTCCATTTAAAGAAATGGAAGAAAAACGGGCGGTCATCGCTTACCGGAGAAACATCAAAGACGTACTGGTCATAAAATCGGGTTTTATTGAACAATATATCCTGAACCATCCGGTAATAATAAGGCTCAGGAAATTTATTGTATATGTTCACATCACCTTCGGTGATCCCTGGAATGTAAACCAGGTCGTATTTTTTTTCCCTGCAGAATTTTTTTATTATTTCAATATCGTCTCGCGTAAATTCTTCTTTTTTGATGAGCAGCGTGAGGGTTTGCATACTTCTGATAACAACCGTATGGTTTTCCGGCTCAACGCCCTGGTTTTCCAACGCCTTAACGCCCAAAGAAACCATTCTTATGTCCTCTCTCGGCGGGGGCAGTAAGTAGCGGGTAACCGAAAGCGTGCCGTTTTGGGATAAATGTTCATAGTAATCTTCAAATGCTTCGGTTGTGTACATATAATTTTCAGATAAAGCATACACTCCCGTGGATGATGCTTCTGTACTGCCTGCCATTGACAGCACGATGGCATCATATTCTTTATTGCTTCCGCTTATAAAACCCCTTCCATCACCGACATATACGTTTACTTTTTCATTTCCATATAAATTTCCTGTGAAATTCCTGTATTTATTTTTGATTAAACCAACGATAATCGGATTACTTTCAACCACGTCTATGGATGACGCGTTATTATGTAACGCTGTCAAAACATCCATGCCCCCCCCGGGGTGGATAATCAGCACCTCCTGGTTCTTACCGGGTTTATAAACCAGGGCTGTTGGAAGAAATTCCGTAAAATTTACGGTTGCGGGGTTCCCGTCGTAATATGTGGCGGCATTTAGATTGTTTCCGTCCACGGTCAAGCCCAGCTGCTCCGGGATCGCACCGTTATATTCAATGCTCAGCCCCGGGGCATACCTTACCCCTGAACTGTTGATCACGTCAACCCTTGAAAATGAGTTCCATTCCGTAAATAAAAGTTCAGACCCAGGGTAGCTCAGCATTGCCTCCAGGCTTTTATAAGGCGACATTTTTATTTCAAAAAACGGCGGCTGGATCAGAAGAAGAATCAATATCACCGCAACTGCGGCGATTGCGGACAACCTGTAGATTCGATGGAGATTCAGGGAGAAGGATAAGGAAGCAAGCGCTCCAGTAAATGAAGCAAAAATAATAACCCCCGGGCCGTCAAATATTAAAAAAAGGTAAATTACTGCAATGCATCCGGCGGCAGAACCCACGAGATTAAAGAAATATAGTTTGCTTATTTTTCCAGCCATTTTTGTGAACACAAGAGCGATGCACATCCCGCTGAAAAAGAATGGGATGCTCAAGAGCATGTAATAAATTAATATATAGAGTACCTGGTTTGAATCCCATGCCAATCTAAAGGGATCGAATGGTACCTGGTTTGTTAGAAGAAAGGAAAAAATGCAGATCAGAGAAAAAAGTAAGGAGAACAGCACGAGCATCTTATTTGTATCCTTTTTCAGCAGAGACCTGAAAACCGCCAGAAACGACCCGCTTGCTCCAAAGCCAAAAAGCCCGATGCTTATTACCATAAAGGCAAAATGATGCCACTGCGCAACAGAGAATACCCTTGTTAAGGAAATCTCCAGCGCCAATGTTGCCGCAGAGATTAAGAGCACCCCGATGTAGATCCCTGACTCATCAATATGCTTTGACATTATTTTTAGTATGGGTGTGAAATCATATAATCGCTCTTCTTATTTTTATTTTTTAATTTTTTAAATATATAACAATAACAAAAAATTAATCGCTATGAAGGACTCTACGGCCGTTAGATCCCCGGGAGGTGAGGATACATACATCTGGCATGAACTTGAAAGGTTAAGGGGGGAAAAGGATGCGCTGAGGAGGGAAAACGCGAGAATTGCCACGGAATTTAAGAGGCTTAAGAAGGAATTGGCAAGGTTAAAGAACCCTCCTCTCATCATAGGTTATGTGGTGGATGTTTTTGAGCCGGAGCAGCAAAGCATGATGAGCCCGTATGCTCCGCCACTGCCAAACACGCCGGCACATTCGGGCAGGACTGCAGTTATCCAGAATACAAATAATGTGCAGTTCCTGGTTAATGTCCCGGCGGGTTTAAAAATAGAGCCGGGAGACAGGGTGGCGATGAGAGGCGATTCCGGTGCTATTATGAGGGTCCTGCCGAAGGGAAAGAGCATTTATGCGACCATAATGGAGGTGATCGAGAAGCCGGAAACGACCTATAGGGACATTGGAGGCCTTAGCATGCAGATTGAAGAGATTAAAGAGGTAATAGAACTGCCGTTGAAAAACCCGGGTGCGTTTAAGAAAGTGGGTATAGAGCCGCCGAAGGGCATATTGGTCCATGGACCTCCGGGAACAGGAAAAACCTTGGTTGCAAAGGCGGTTGCGAACGACAGTCATGCCACCTTCATAAAGGTTATCGGCTCGGAGTTGGTCCAGAAATATATTGGGGAGGGAGCAAAACTTGTTAAAGATGTTTTTGAACTGGCAAAAGAGAAATCTCCAAGTATAATCTTTATCGACGAAATTGACGCTATCGCTTCAAAGAGGATAGACGTCACAACAGGGGCAGAAAGGGAGGTGCAGAGAACCCTTATGCAGCTGCTTTCGGAAATGGATGGTTTCGATCCAACGGGGGATATTAAGATAATTGCCGCAACGAACCGTATAGACATACTGGATAATGCTATTCTGCGTCCGGGAAGGTTTGACCGCGTGTTAGAATTTTCGCTGCCGGACGAAGAAGGCAGACGGGTGATATTTGGGATCCATACAAAAGGGATGAATGTAAAAGCAGAGGATGGGTTTATGAAAAAAATTATAGAGGAAACAGAAGGGGCATCCGGGGCGGACATAAAGATGATCTGCACCGAAGCCGGGATATTTGCGATCAGGGATGAAAGAGATTATGTTGAGGAAGATGACTTTGAGAAAGCGATAGATAAGGTGCTTAAGAAAATCATGCCGAGGATTGCGAATTTGAGAATGTACATCTAATCTGGTTCTTATTTTCTGTATTTTATTTTTTTAAAAAAAATAATGATGGAAAAAAAACTTTACATAATTTCGGTTCTTGGAAGGGACCGTCCCGGGTTAATTGCCTCCGTAACAGGGGTATTGGCGAATGCCAGGGCAAATATAATAGATATTGACCAGGTGGTGCTTCGGGGGTTGTTAGCGATGTTTATGATTGTCGATTATTCTACATCAAAGGTTAAATCCGAAGAGGTAAATTCCATGCTGAAGGACAAGGCAAAAGAACTTGGCATCACAATAGATGTTGAGCCGTATATAGAGTATATGCTCACCACCGAGCCTGAAAAGAAGGTTAAGGATCTTGTTCTTGTAACAATTTTAGGTAAGGATAAGCCGGGAATAGTGCACAGCTTTTCTGACCTGTTTTATCATCTTGGGACGAACATCGAGCGCATAAGGATGATCGCCCGCGGGGAGATAATCGTAACAGAATATTTGGTTGACACGGGGGATATGGGATGGTCGGATCTCAGGGGTTCCCTGCAGAAAAGAGCATCCAAGGTGGGGATGAACATAGTATTCCAGCCAAGGGATGTTTTTAAGAGAGCAAAGAAACTGGTTGTTTTTGATATGGACTCCACGCTCGTTGATGCTGAAATTATAGACGAGATCGCTAAATCCTCGGGGGTTGAGGAGAGGATAAGGGATGTAACAAGGGCTGCTATGAACGGCGAAATTGAGTTTGAAGATGCCTTAAGGGAGAGGGTGAAATTGCTCAAGGGCCTGGATGTTAAGGTGCTTGAAGATATCGCGGAAAATACCAAGTTAACCCCTGGAGCAGAAGAATTGCTGGCAACACTGAAAGAACTCGGGTATAAGGTGGCTCTGATAAGCGGCGGTTTTACATTCTTCACAGACCGACTGAAGGAGAAATTTAATTTGAACTACGCGTACGCAAACGATCTGGATATCAAAGATGGGAAACTAACCGGTAAATTGAAGGGCAGGATCATAGACGCAGAGGCGAAAAGAGATATAATGAAGGAGATCGCGGCAAAAGAAGGGCTTGAAATGGATGAAGTCATAGCGATAGGGGACGGCGCCAACGACCGCTATCTCGTGGAAGACGCGGGGCTGGGGATAGCATTCAATCCAAAGAAGGTTTTGAAGAAGTATGCTGACGGCGTGCTGACAGACAACAACATCAAGGGTCTGCTTTACTGTCTGGGCGACTACAGGGAGAAGGTTTTGAAGAAGGAGTGATTAAAGCATATAGAATCGTTCAAACTAACATTTTTATATCTCTATCTTCAATAATATATAATTGATTTTTAACTGTCAAAAAATGTCAAAAATTTGACATTGGGTATCAAAAAACTTAAATATTTTGACATTCAACTATCAAAATGGAGATTAAGCAGATAACCGAGCAGAATCCATGGTGGGAGGATGATAAAAAGATTGATGAGGATGAGAAAGTTTCAGAAGCAATCTCGAAGAGTTGTAAAATAGACTATGGATTTGAGGAAGAGAATTCGTTGATGACTGGCCCAAGACAGGTTGGAAAAACAACTTTTCTGAAACTCTTTATAAAGAATTTAATAGATAAAGGAGTTGATCCGAAAAGGACACTTTATTTTCCATGCGATATGATAAAGGACTTTAAAGAAATCGCAGACATTGTCAGATTTTCGGATTCTTTAATTGAAGGCAAGAAATATATTTTCCTTGATGAAATAACTTTTGTGGATGAATGGCACAGGGGTGTGAAATTTATTCTGGATTCGCCGGTGATTAAAGACAAGGTTTTGTATGTAACTGGGTCTTCTTCCATTGCACTGAAAAAAGAAACATTTCCAGGGAGGGAAATTAAAACCAAACACTTTCTTCCCCTATCATTTAGAGATTTCTGTAAAGTCTTTGGAAGTGAAAATTTGAAAAAAGAATTGAAACCCTATGGGAATTTATCGGTTAATGAATTAAATGAAAGAGCAAAAGGTTTGATATTCTACTTCAATGAAATAGAAAAACTTTTTAATCGGTATATTCAATGCGGGGGTTTCCCTAAAAGCATGTATGAGTTGGAGGAAAACAAAAAGATAAAGGACGAAACATATGAGATCTATTGGAAATGGCTTGTTTCAGACATAGCAAAGATCGAGAGAAGTGAAAGAATAACTAAATCAATACTTTTGGGTGTTTTAAAAAACTATGGGACAAAGTTTTCACTGAATTCCATAGCAAAAGAGATGGAAATAGGTTCCCATGTAACCGTAAGAGAATACCTGGAGATTTTGGAAAATTTGTTTGTATTGAGAAACATCTTTCCATCAAAGCCGGGTAAAGAAATAGAACTTTTTAGAGGAATGAGGAAGGTTTATTTTATTGACCCCTTTCTTTTCCATGCCTTTAAAAGAGAGTTAACAAAAACCGAAGTTGAAGATAGGGAAATTCCAACATTAATTGAAGGAATTGTAGCAGAAAACTTAATCAAAAGGTTTGGAAAAGTATTCTATCACTCCAAAAATAAGGAAGTTGATTTTCATATCGCAAATACCGGTATTGAGGTCAAGTGGCAAAAAAAGGTTGATAAAAGAGACTTCAAAATTGAGTTTAAAAATAAGATTCTGTTAAGCAAAACAGATTTTGAGTTTTTCGAAAAAGAAAACTTAATTATTGTCCCGGTCCCTGTATTTTTATTAATGTAGTTTTGTAAGTGCAACTATCCAACTGGGGAATAAAATACCGAAAAATCGGCTCTCAAACTAACTACTTTATGGAAACCATAAATTTATTGCCCATAACTTTATAGTTTTTAAAATGAAGATCACAATAAATTTCCATCTATATCGATCTCCCCTTTTCTTATAAGATTCCCGGATATCGGTCTGCCGTCTTTTGCCAGCGCCGTGGGGACGACGATTATTGTTAATTCATCCAAACATTTTTTAGCCCTTATGGCGTTAATCTCTTCAGCCCTCATCAATGTCTCCTTGCTGACAACTATGGCATCGACTCCCGGGTCAATGGTTGCAATAGCATAGGGGTCAATGCGGTTTGCAAAATCATCCGATGTGAGCCCGATAACCACCGTTTTTCCAACCTCAAAACCCGTATCGAGCACTGCTTTATGCCCCCTGTGTAAGGTATTGAATGTCCCTCCGATCACTACTTTATCGAACATTTTTTTTCTTTAATATATCTATTCAGATTTTAAAAATAAAGTAACATGGATGAAGAAGAAAAATCACGAAAGAGAACCGGAGGGGTTATATCTGCTTTTGGTATTTATGTATTGATAGCATCGCCAAGCGGGGGTACAAACCATTATGACATGGTCCTGCTTTCTGCTCTAATCGGAAGCGCGCTTCTGTTTTATGGACTGCGCCGTCTTGGCATCTTCACGAATATTAGAGAAAAACCACTGAAGAGTCACTTACTTTTTGCTATTGGAGTCATATCATTAGCAATTTACATATCCTCCCACCTATTTAGCATCCCCCTCAATTTACGCATAATTATTGGGATCGTATGCATTATACTTGTGACTCTTGGTTTGTATTGTATTACCCGTTAACTTTTTATTCACTTATTCTAAAAATAAGAATATGGGTGTTAAGGACATACAGAATGAGATACCTAAAATAAGGGTCTCTCTGAATAGGGTTGGGTCGACAGGGATTAAAAAGCAGGTTGTAAAGAGAAACGGGGATGAGATTAAGGTCTTTACGCCCACGATAGACGCCTTTGTGGATCTGAGGGGGGGGCAGAAGGGCATTCATATGTCGAGGATTGTCGAGGGGATAAACGAGACCATTGAGGAATTGATCTCGGAGGTTTCGGTATATGGAGATTTTGAGGACATCTGCGTTGGGCTGGCAAGGAAGATGCTGGAAAAGCACAATTATGCCTCAAGAGCGGAGGTCAGACTAAAAGCAAACTTCACGGTTGAAAGAAAAACTCCTGCCACGGGGATAGAAACAGAGGAGGTTCACAGGCTGATCGCTAATGCGGTTGCCGAAGCAGATGAAGAAGTAAGGGTGAGAAAAACTATCGGCTGCAGTGTGCTGGGGATGAACGCCTGCCCTTGCGCGCAATCACTTGTGGAGGGATACTCAAGGAAAAAACTGGAGGAGAACGGTTTTAACGCAGGTGAAATCGAGAAGATTCTTGATGCGCTGCCAATGGCTTCCCACAACCAGAGAGTTTTAGGAACTTTGATAGCTGAGACCGATGAGGATGAGAGGGTAGAAGCGAGGGATCTGGTTAAGATAATTGAAGATTCTATCTCTGCGGAAATTTTTGAAATTCTCAAAAGACCTGATGAAAGAGATGTGGTTATCAAAGCCCACAAAAATCCGCTGTTTGTCGAGGATTCCGTAAGGAGGATGCTGAATAACTTTTACGATAAATACAATGGTAAATTGAACGATAACGCAGTAATCACATCAAGAATAGAAAGTTTTGAAAGCATACACCCGCATAATGCCTTTGCCGAGAGCATCGCGACATTCAGCGATTTAAGGGGCTGGTTTGAGAAGTGACGTTATATCTAATCAAGAAAGTAATTTAAAAAACAAAAATATGCGAGTTCAAGGGATTTTGTCTCGGCTTTGACAATTCCGATTTCTCTCAACAAACTCCTGTGATTTACCTACTCCCTTCGTAATAACATGAAAAGGTCAATTACCTTAATCCAGCAGCCACCTCCATAAAGGAACATATTTTATTGTCTTGCCGGATATTTCCTCTTCTCCCGAGTAATCCCCTGTGATTATTAAACCTTCACTTAATTTAAATTCATTCATCCCCTCAAGCAGGGCATTAACTTCCCTGTTTTTTGTTTTCTCATTTTCAATATCCCATGAAACCTGTATCAATCTTGCAGGTTTTAGATTTTCTTTTATAACAAAATCCACTTCCTGCTTACCCTTCCAGTAATAAGCCTCTTTTCCTCTCCGCTTTAGTTCAATAAAAACAAGATTTTCCGCTACTCTTCCCACATCTTCTGAAAATTTGAATGATACGGCATTTCTAAGTCCTGTATCTATGGAATAAACCTTTTTAGGATGCTGATTTTGAATTTTCAATGAATGGGAAAAGAAGGGCACGAGGCTAACAAGATATGATTCCGTAATATAAGAGAGATATTTCTCAATTGTTTCCATTCCAAGTCCGGTGGCTGCTCTGGCTGACCTGAAAGAAAATAGATTTGACACATTGGTCAGCAAATATTTTGCTAAATCAAAGGTTTTTGTAAAATTCGTGTTATATCTGTTAACGATGTCTTTGTTGATTATGTCTGTGAAATACTGGTTCAAGAGAATGTTCTTAAAATTTTTTTCCTTTAAAACAACCTCGGGGAACCCACCATAAAGCAGGTATTCTTTAAGTAAATGCCGGATGCGATTTTCTGTTTCCGTTGTTATGAAATTTAATTTTAATTCCTCTACCGGAAATTCTCTAAATTTCAGGAATTCTCTAAAGCTTAGAGGAAATACCTCAAAAGATACATTTCTCCCCGTAAGTAGCGAGGAATATTCCTTTGGGAGCAGTTCTGAAGACGAACCGGATACAAAAAATGAGATCTCTTTTTTCAAATCATAATTTTTTCTTATAAAAAACCACCAGTCCTTTGAGTGTTGGACTTCATCCAGAAACAAAAAGATTTTCCCGGCAGGTGAAACTTCCCGCAGGTATATATTAAAAACTTCCCCAACATCCTGTTTCCTTAAGCGGGAGTCCTCAAAATTGATAAATAATAAATTCTCCGGCTTTGTATCCCGCGCAAGTAATTCCCCTATAATCTGATACATTAAAGTTGATTTCCCTGATCTGCGGACTCCGGTGATTATCTTCACCTCCCTTATCTTAAGAAATTCAAATAATTGATCCGTCTGGTTTCTCTCTACTCCGGAAAGCTTTTTAACAGCACTGCTTTCGGTCCACCATACATTCCAGTCTTTAAGTGCATTAAATGCCATGTTAATAACTACATACAAATATATAAAAATGGTTCTGAAAACCGTAACATTTTCATTAAAAATGGTTCTTTTTTGAGAACACTCTTTAATTTAAATTCATTCATTGCTTCCACCAACCATACCTCCCTGTTTTTTTTGTTTTTAATAATCCCCGTTATCTCTAATTAGCAATAAATCCAGATCGCTGCCCCTACCCAAAGAACCATACACATAAGAGCTAAAGAGGATGACACTCCTCTTTCTTTTGAAATTCTCAAAAGACCGGATGAAAGAGATGTGGTGATCAAAGCCCACAAAAATCCGCTATTTGTCGAGGATTCCGTAAGGATGATGCTGAACAACTTTCACGATAAATACAAAGATAAATTGAGCGATAACGCAGTAATCACGTCAAGGGTGGAGAGTTTTGAAAGCATACACCCCCATAATGCCTTTGCCGAGAGCACCGCGACATTCAGTGATTTAAGGGGGTGGTTTGAGAAGTGAGGTTATATTTAACCAAGAAGGTAATTTAAAAATATTAAAATTGTAAATAAATAATTCAAAGAGAGATTTCCCTGTTCTCCTGACTCCTGTGATTTACCTACTCCCTTCGTAATAACATGAAAAGGTCGATCTTAATCCAGCAGCCACCTCCATAAAGGAACATATTTTATCGTCTTGCCAGATATTTCCTCTTCTCCCGAGTAGTCCCCACATACAAATATATAAAAATGGTTCTGAAAACCGTAACATTTTTGTTAAAAATGGTTCTGTTTTTAGAACACCCTTTAATTTAAATTCATTCATTGCTTCCACCAACCATGCCTCCCTGTTTTTTTTTATTTTTAATAATCCTCGTTATCTCTAATCCCACAAAAATCCGCTATTTGTCGAGGATTCCGTAAGGATGATGCTGAACAACTTTCACGATAAATACAACGGTAAATTGAGCGATAACGCGGTAATCACGTCAAGGGTGGATAGTTTTGAAAGCATACACCCCATAACGCCTTTGCCGAGAGCATCGCAACATTCAGTGATTTGAGGGGCTGGTTTGAGAAGTGATGTTACTTCTTTACTTTTGGCAGTTCAATCCAGAACTTGCTCCCCTTGCCGGGAGCGGATTCGACTCCTACTTCGCCGCCCATGCGCTCCACGCCCTTATGAACGATAGCTAAACCAATACCCGTGCCCGGATATTCATCAATGCTGTGCAAGCGCTCAAAGACGCGGAAAATGCGTTCATGATATTCGGGAGCGATGCCGATGCCGTTGTCTTCCACCCAAAGGCGCACCCGCCCGTCACGTTCCCCTGCCCATACCCTTACCTGCGGTTTCACGCCTGGAGCCGTAAATTTGACTGCATTGGAGATTATGTTCCCGATTACATGCAACAGTATATTCTTGTTTCCCACAACCTCGGGCAGCGGCTTTTTCACAGCCACATGAGCTTCCTTTTCCTGAATTTCACCGCCCATGTGGTCAATTACATCAGCCACAATATCTTCCAAACCCACGGGTTTGAGCTCCATTTCGGCACGGCTGATGCGGCTGTATGACAGCAGGTCATGGATCAATGTATCCATGCGATGGGAAGCGGCAACTATGCGATGAGCATAGTCCCGGGCTGTAGGGTCCATCTGATCAGTGTAGTCCTCCAGCAGCGCCTCACCAAAGCCCTGCATTGCCCGCAGAGGAGCGCGCAGGTCATGAGCAACAGAATACACGAAAGTTTCCATTTCGGCATTAGACCGTGCCAGCTCTTCTACCGCTCGTCTCAACTCTTCCTCTGCAAGCTTGCGCTCGGTAATGTCGGTTACTATCCCGATGATGGCACTTTCTCGCTCATATCTTATCAATTTTGTCGCGAGTATTGCCTCTATTCTTCTGCCTTCCTTTGTAATAAGTGCATATTCAAGTGGAGGGTTCTCCCCCCTCATCATATGCCTGCTGAAATTTTCTTTTACCAATCGCACATATTCCGGTGCAATTAAGGTAAAGAAATCAAAATCAGGGGAATAAAATTCTTCCCTTTTGTATCCCATGACCTCCTCGCATTTCTTATTTGCATACACGACTCTTCCTTTCCTGTTGATGAAGATCATATTTGGCGACTGCTCCGCAAGGTTCCTGAATTTCGCCTCAGAGTCTCGCAGTGCTTCTTCCGCCTGCTTGCGCCCGGTGATGTCTTGAGTTGTCCCAATCAACTTGATCACTTCACCGTTTTCATCATGAATTATCTCTGCCCCTTCAGTCCAAACAGTTCGTGTCTCCCCATCTGGCCGAACAATTCTGTATTCCAAAGGTTTTGGGTTGCCTTTGATTGCATCCTCAGCTGCCTTTTGTACTTTCTCTCTGTCATCAGGGTGAATCAACTTCGTCATTATATTTTCAAAGACAGTATCAAAATCGTGATCAATACCGTATATTTTATACATCTCATCTGACAAATTTTCTTTGCCGGTAACAACATCAACATCCCAGCTGCCAATGTGAGTAATACGTTGGGCTTCTTTTAAAACATATTCACTTTCTTGCAGCGCCTCCTCCACACGCTTGCGACTTGTGATATCAAGAACCACGCCGCTCCAAAGTATGTTACCGTCCGGCAGCAAATGCGGAGTGGAGCTGGCACTAAGCCATTTTATTTCTCCCGTTTTTGTTTTTACCCGGAATTCTTTCTTCCATGTTTTCATGGTTTCGGCTGACTCTGCAATTGAACGATCTACAGCGTTATGGTCGTCCCTTGGAAGAATCATATTAAAGATCTTATCCGGGTCCTTCTCGATTTCCTCTGGCATCAAACCGATAATTGATTTGACTCCTTCACTTACGAATGGCGGGGAACGTGAACCATCCCTTCTGAGCACGAATTGAAAGACAATCCCTGGGATATTAGACACTAATCCACGGTACTTTGCCTCGCTTTCCCGTAGTGCCCCCTCTACTTTCTTGAGTTCTGTAATATCGGCTGCGTTAAGTAAAATCCCTGTCTGTTTGCCCTTTTCAAACAGCGGTGCGTGCCCCTCTGAAAACAGAAATTTCCTTGCACCCTTTTTGGTAATAATGTCAAATTCGCTCGGGGGAGTATATTTGTCCTGAAAATCTTTAGATAAGTACTCCGCTGCTTTTTTCAGGTGTTCAGGGGCAATGAAGTCCAGCGCATCTTTCCCGATTAATTCGCTCTTGTCGTATCCCAACGACTCGGCAGCCGACTTATTTATATCAATAATCTTCCCGTCCGTCCCGATTAAAATATTTATGGTCTGGCTGTGTTCAAAAAGATACCTGTATCTCTCCTCCGATTCCTTCAATCTTTTGTTGGCTTCATTCAGGTGCCTCATCTCATCCTCCAGCTTCTTTACCAGCCGCTTGTTATATTCCGCCAGATAAACTTCATCCTCCTGAATCGGCTTTTTCGGAGCAATAAGTGTCCTTTTTTTGTACTCTTTGATGATGCCTTCTAAAATATTCAGGAACGCTTCGGGTTCTACCGGCTTTCTGATAAACTTTTCCGCACCCAAGTCCAGAGCAAACTCCTCGTCCTTTTTTTCAGTGTAAGTGGCGGTATAGAACACGAAGGGTATCTTTCTCAGCGCCTCATCTTTTTTGCACTCCCTGCACAACTGGAAGCCGTCCATTTTTGGCATTAATATGTCGGACACGATCATATCAACGGGCTCTTTTTTCAACTTCTCAAGTGCTTCTAAACCATTTCTGGCAGTGACAACCTCGTAACCGCTTCCTTTCAACATGCTCTCAAGCAGGTATATGTTTTCCTCCCTGTCATCCACTGCAAGGATTTTCAATTTTTTTGATTTATTTATTTGCCGCATTTTCTTTCATAAATATTTTTCAATCTCGCTCAGGACGGTCTCGGGATTTATTGGCTTTTCTATGTAACCCGTGCACCCCGCTCTGAGTGCCTTCTCCCTGTCCCCTGTCATGGCATGCGATGTCAGGGCAACAATCGGGATATCGCCTGCTGCTTCTGACTTTCTTATTCTCCTTGTGGTTTCCAGACCGTCAATGCCCGGCAGCTGGATGTCCATGATTATCAGGTCAGGTTTTTCTTTTATCGCAATCCCTGCGCCTTCCTCCCCGCTTCTGGCTTCTATTATTTCATATCCTCTGCTTTTTAAAATAAAACCGATTAAGTACATATTTGTCTCGTTGTCCTCAACTACTAAAATCCTCTTTGTGTTTTTCATTTCTTTGCCTCCTTGTATTTTAATGGTAATTTGAACGTGAACACACTACCTTTCCCGAATTCGCTCTCTGCCGATATACTGCCTCCCAGGAGTCCGAGTATCTTTTTTGAAAGGTAAAGCCCGAGTCCCGTACCCTCATGCTTTGGCATGGAATCCGTATGGATCTGGCTGAATGACTTGAACAGTTTGTCCATGTCCTCTTTTCTTATCCCTGTGCCGGTATCCCTGACCGAAACTTCCACTGCGCCGTCTTTTTTCGCCGCCGTTATCCCTATCTCCCCTTTATTTGTGAACTTTACCGCGTTTCCCATAAGATTTACAAGAACCTGTCTTATCCTTCGCTCATCGCTTTCGATTGTAAGTTTATCGGGCGTCTTAAGGGACATCTTGAGTCCTTTTTCCCCTGCGGTAACCGCAAAGGAATTCCTCACCTCCCGAATAAGATCCGGGAGATCGAACTCATCAATGAAAAGTTCTACCTTTCCGGCCTCTATCTTGCTTAAATCGATTATATCATTTATCAGTGCCAGGAGATGGTTGGCGCTGTTTTTCACCATCGTGAGCTGTTTTTGCTGCTCCAGTGTAATCTTCCCTGCCATGCCCTGCAGCATTATACCCGTGAAGCCGATTATTGAGTTCAGGGGCGTCCTTAGTTCATGGCTCATGGAGGCGATAAACATGGACTTCAGCTGGTCAAGTTCCTTTAGACGGGCATTTGCCCGGGCTAATTCTTTAGTTCGTTCTGCCACCTCTGCCTCCAGTTGTCTGCTGTGCCGTTCAAGCTGTCTTCGCCTCAAGTAAATACCTAAAAGGGCTACAGTTATTACACCTATTATCAGATAGTACGGCCAGACCGGCGGCTTCGGAGGAGGAACAGGGTATGCCATTGCTATTTCCGCGGCATTTTCAGATTCCTTTGCCAAACGGTATGCTTCCTCGTAATCAAGGGTTGATTCGTACATATACCGGGATTCGGAGAAAAGCATTTTTGCCCTGTCAACAAAGTACTGTCCCCTTTCAGTTAATGCCACTGCAGAGGCATTTGCTATTTTTTCTTGGGCATCGGAGAGTGCATCCTCTGCTTTTTCTTTCGGTTTTATCACCCAGTTATCAAGATACAGCCTGAGTTCATCCGGTTTATTGTAATTTTCTTTAATGTTGCTGTGGTACCCAAGCAATCTCAGGCAAAGTTCAGTTACCGTGTCGTATCTCCTTGCTACAATCTCCTCGTCATAATTTGGTTCGACTTTCGCGACACCGCCTAATTCTTCTACTGTCGGCATTCTTCCAGGGAGTTCTATGTCAGACCGGAGGGGGGTTTCATAACGGCACTCGAACCATGCGCGCTGACCTTCTTCGCTCAGCATCCAGTCAACCCAGAATTGTGCGTTCTCTTTATTTTCAGCCCCTTTCAGTATCGCCGCGTATAAAATATAAACGTTTGTGCCTTCCTCGGGCCACACCCACTCAACCGGGTATCCTTTTTCATCGTACTCGTACCAGTAAGTGTATTTTGCAATGGTTGCCGCATATTCTCCCTGGGCAGTCAATTTAACCGCATTTTCTGTTGTGGGCGTGAACTCATTGATGTGCGATGCCAGGTGGATGGTTGTGTTCCATCCATTAACCCAGCCGAAGTGCGATAAGATTACGTCTATATTTCCATGAGCAATCCTGCTCATGATCGGAGATCCCATGACTATGAGGCCGTTATAATCCCCGTTGTATGCCAGGTCAGCATATCCCCCGGGCATGGGCAGGCTTTCATTTTCAAGCACCTCGGTGTTTACCATGATCCCAAAAGCAGACAAACTAAACCCCGTGTAATACCCTTCAGGGTTTTTCCCTGCCAGGGTTCCCAGCACGGTATCGGGAATGAACTCTGCATTTGGGCTCTTGTACGGTTCAAGATAATCTCCAAACCTGAGTCGGTCAATATCGCTGAATCCAATGCTTGCGACCACATCCTCATTCGGGTTTCCTTCCTGGTTTTCTACATGCTCTATGCACTCAACACCGCCTTTCTGCACAGATTCAACCTCGATCGTCTTGCCGGTCTTATTAAGATACCAATCCTTAAACTGATCTATGTACTGCTCCGTATATTTCGAAGGGGTCGGCATCAGAAGCACAAGTTTTTCCTGCTCTGATTGTTCTAACGACTGCTCTTTTTGAGCATGAACCGGAAGGATAAACAGAGTAAATAAAATTAAGGACATAAATAAAATTTTTAATAAAATCCCTCTTCCTGCCCCATATTCAATTATACTCCTGTTTTTATCCATTTTCTTTTGACTCCCAGATACTTTGGTATTTATTTAGTGTATCATTAACGGGTTTTTCCTCCCATACTATCTCCCAGAAAGCATCCTGCCACAGTTTCGTCAACTCCGGATACTCCGGAACAGGGGGTCTTGTAAGCCCGTACCTGAGGGTTTCCCGGTAAGGCATTAGATTTGTATATTTCGCAGGGTCAACTTCCTTTAGGTAATCCCATGCATCATCCCTGATGGGGAGCCATCCCGTGGTTTGCAGCTGCATGCCCTGTCCCCTTTTGGATGCAATGAATTTTATAAACTCCCATGCAGCATCTTTATTTTGTGATTCTTTTGATACTGCAAGAAACCCCCCTCCCGTGGTGGTTCCCCTACCTACCGGACCTTTCGGTGTCGGAAATGCCTTTATTTTCCCTGACATGCCGTTTTTCTCAAGTATTGCAACCTGGTACGGCCAGTTGAAATTTATATATATTTCCTCCCCGGAAATTGCATCCGGTATGCTTTCTTCATCCCATGTTCTGCTTTTTGGGTGTAGATAATTACTTAATTCCTGCAATGATTCAAATGCCTTCACATTTGATTCTGAATTAAAGTTCATGTAGTTCCCGCCGTAAGCGTTAATAAATATTGCTATTTCACATGTCAGTCCCTCGTATTTCTTGGCTTTCATTCCAACTCTCCCGGCACCTTCTTTTTCATGGATGGTTTTTGCCGTCTCACTTAATTCGTCCATGGTTTCCGGCGGATTTAGACCGTGTTCCATTAACTTTTCCGTGTTAACATACATGGTTAAACAATCTGCTCTCCAGGGAATAAAAAAAAACCTCTCATTAAACACGCACGAGCGCTTCTTAGCATCATAGAGGGCTTCCCACTCGTTCCATGCTTCCGCTTGAGCTGTCAGGTCATAAACATAGTCCTTGTTTTTTGTTACTGCAAAATCATCTATGGTCACAACATCAGCGGTGCCGTTACCGGACTCAACCTCGCTTTTTAGTTTTTCCGAAAGTTCGTCCCATTCCCCGCCGT
Organism: Candidatus Altarchaeales archaeon WOR_SM1_86-2; assembly: GCA_001723855.1. The sequence continues at coordinate 23,509 of MCBC01000007.1, forward strand.
ACAATTTAACTTCAACTTCAATTCCCGTTTCTTTTGTGAATTCATCAACTATGGGTTTGTAAAGCTCCCACTCGTCATCCAGCATTGCGGCATACCATGTGATTTTCTTTGTTCCGTTGATTTCTGTGTCCGGTGCCGTATGCAAACAACCGCCCACAACGATAGTTAAAATTACACTTATTATTATAATTATTTTCAATTTAGATTTATATAAAAATAAAATTTACCGTTATATTTAATAATAAATCCATAAATAATAATATACTCACTAAAACTTGCCAGATTTTTAGAACTGACTTCAATATCAATAATCCGTCAAAAATGACCGATGAAAATTTTAAAACTAAACTCAACAATGAACTGAGTGGATTAGGGGATAAATTCATAATTTTACTTAACACGGATTCAAAATATTATTTTGATTCGGTTCTTGAGGCACTGAAATTTATGACGGATAGAGGAATGAGCGGTATTTATTTAGCCTTCGCTCGCCCGTATAATTACCTTACAAAAACGTTTAAAAAATACGATATAGATACCCAAAATTTATTTTTTATTGACGCCGTTTCATGTATGGCGGGCAAATCCCCCGGAGAGCAGGGAGGGTGCGTATTCATTGAAAGTCCAAGCTCGCTTGAAGAGGTTGGAACGTGGACGGAGATATTGATGGGAAGAATGGGTATGGGAAGTAAATTCTTAATTGTTGATTCGGTTCCGACCCTGCTGATTTATAATGAGGTTGGAATGTTAAAGAATTTCAGTCAACTTTTAATCAACCGTCTGCGTTTGCATGGAGAGAGCGGTGTTTTTGCTTCAATAGATATGGAAATTCCCGTGAGTTTTTATGAAACATTAAGCGCATTATGCGACAAAACGATTAAGGTTTAAAGTATAATGAAACAAAAGGATAAGAATATTTTGCTGGCAGAGGACAGCAGCGATGATGTGGAATTGATAAAAAGAAAGTTCAGATACAGGGACATAGAGGGCAGACTGATTATCGCGAGGGATGGTGAAGAGGCATTAAATTATTTATACCGCAAGAAAAAATATTCCGACAGGGAGAAGTTTCCTGACCCGGATCTAATCATCCTGGACATTAGAATGCCAAAAGTAAACGGTATTGAAGTGCTTAAAGCAATTAAATCCGACAGAATCCTGAAGAAGATTCCTGTTGTCATGCTCACGATATCA
>MCBC01000008.1 GCA_001723855.1 Candidatus Altarchaeales archaeon WOR_SM1_86-2
TGGAAATTACTTGGTAAAGAAGTTGAAAAATTGAAGAAAAATTTAAAAAATAATGTTTATGAAAATTTAAATGAAAAATTCAAAACAAATAATTTTGTGAAATATATTGCTCACGGGCTTCCCGTAAAAGATGCAATAAGTTTAGCAAAGGAATTTACGGAAGGGAAAAATAGAATTTTAATTTTAATTAATATTTCGGGAGGGAAGGCGAATGTTGTCTGTGCTTCTTCAAACCCTGAGGTTAATGCGGGGGATGCTGCAAAAAAAATTTCAAATAAATTAGGGGGAGGGGGGCATGGTGATGTGAAACTTGGAATCGGCGGCGGGAAGGCGGAAGGTGCTGAGGATGTCCTGGCGAAGTTTGAAATTTGATTTCATTAACATAATTGGAATTCTTATAACCGTGATTTTTTTACAGGCGGATCAAATGGTTGGAAATTGTAATCTTCTCGCAGTATTCTATTTAAGTGCGTAAATGAACTTGCCATGTCTATTGTGAGTTTTTCAGGGAGTATAAACTTTAAATTTCCTTATGTTTTCTGTTAACTGTTCTATTTCATCCAGTTTATGAGATTCAAAAAAACTAAAAACCGGTTAGATTTCTTTGCTTATAAAATTATTTAATTTAATAGTTAAATTACATAGTTAAATTTCAATTTTTAAAGAATTAAATCTATTATAAGATATAACCACAAAAAATCTTAAAATGGAATTAGAAAATAAATCACAAAAGGGACTTGAGGCAGTAGAGGCGATCGCAATTGCGTTTGGTTCACTCTGCTTATCACCCGTCATGGCACTTGTCGTGTGGGTTATATGGAGAGATGATAAACCTGAAAAGGCAAAACAAGCAGGATATATATGTATTGCTGTTGCCATAATTTATATTATACTTATTGCCCTATACTTCTTTTTTATATTTGCAGCGATTAGTTCAAATCCATATTATTATTGAAATGGGAATTATAGACAAATACTATGAGATTAATAGAGAAATCAAAGAAGGAAACCTAAAACTTACATTATGTCATCGTCTTCCAGATCGCTCCTTCTTCCTCTTTGGAAAACAATTTCCGGTTTGTGCGAGATGCACAGGAATTATTATTGGGATGCTACTCCTGCCAATATTTCATTTTGAAATAATCCCCCCGACAATCTTTTTTGTTTTACTTTCCATGATCCCGACAGTAGTTGACGGGACAACACAGGCATTTGGAAAACGGAAAAGCAATAATCCTCTGCGTTTTATTACGGGATTTCTATTTGGAATGGGACAAGTTGCAGGTATTGTTATAATCGGTAAAACATTAGCGTACTCGCTTGTGGCAGGACATTTAGTTTATTTGCCCACACACATAATTTAGTATAAATTTATTTACAGATTTTTAATATTAATTATGAAAGAATTCCTGATAAAAACAAAAATCGTATTCGACAGAGGGAAGTACTGGCTCGGTTATGTGACATTTCTCATGATGGCGTTTGTCACGGTAACCAGCATGAAGGAGTACGCTTATTTTGAATTTTTGCGGGGCGGGTACTGGCTTGTAATTGTTATCGGTGCAGCGCTCGGGGGCATGCTCCTGCTCGGCTATATTGAACTGAAACATCTTAAAACATACCAGAAGGAAATAGAGGTTCTTTCAAAAATCAACCCGATACAGCAGAAGGTTTTTGAAAACCATAATAAAATTTTAAATAAATTAAGCGAACTGGAAAGTAAGGTTGATGAGTTGGGAAAGGAGAGAAAAATAAAGAAAAAATAAAATTAAAATTATATGTGCCTTCCATCATATAATGATTCGCCTTGTTTTGAATTATATATTTCATCTGATTCAGTTCTACTCATTTTCCTATCAGTTGATCCTCTTCTAATGTAAGCAGTATCCTCCCTTACAAAATATGGTTTATTAGTTCCTTCATTTATCTTTACAGCGACCAGTGATTTACCTTCTTTTTCAAATGGCGATATTTCAGGGTCTATCCGAGGGTCTAATTTATCACTTATCATATTAATAACTCTTCCCTCTAACTCCTTATCATAAATTCCTACAATCCCCCCATTATCATCAACTCCGAAAAAAATGATGCCTCCTTCTGTATTCGCAAATGCAGAAACAGTTTCTAAAAATTCTTTATCATGTTTTGGAAGGTTTTGTTTAAACTCTACATTTTTGCTTTCACATTTTTTGAGATATGGATCAAAAATGTGTTCATACGATTTGTATTTGTATTCAACAATGTCGTCTTTTCCACTAAAACTAACAAGATAAAATTCATACCAATCATAAACTTCATCGGTTTTCTCGTTAATTAAACAAATTGATAATTTGTTTAGATTTTCTTTTGTATTAATTACTACCTCATTATTGTTAACATTAAGATTTCCCCTATCAAACTTGGAGTCATATTCGTATTCATATCTACATATTAGATTATCCGGCAGCTCTTTGTATTTTGACAAAAACTTTACAAATATCTTATCTTTGTCAATAACAATTTTATCAATTTTAACTTTATAGTTGGGCAGACAGATGATTAAATTGTTCCTAAATAAATCATTACTTAATCTGTACCCGTCATAATATTCAAACAGGTCAAGCCAATCTATCATTGCGGAATCTAATGAGGAATAATAAGGAAGATTCCCTTTTGAAAATAGATGATGGTCGCGATTTGGCGGATGTACATTTGGAAAACGATGGGATACATAATGTATTGGCCACTTATAATCAAGCTGATTTTTGATACTTGAATAATTCTGTAAATAAAACGAAAGAGTTATGTCCTCAAATTTCATACCATTTAATTCTATGGTCTTTTCTTTATGGATTTTGTTAATTAATTCAAATCCTGTTTTAACTGAATAATGTTTTTTAAACATGATAACTTTTCCGTAATCCAATATCTTCTCCTCATGCAACTCTTCAAAAGGAAAATCAATATAAATGCTATATAGTTTTTGCCCTTCATTATCTCTAAAAATTATCGCTTGCACTCTACAGCAACCATAGTCATCGCTTAAATTTTTCCAGTAATTTTCAAACATTTCAAAATATTCCTTTTCGTTCATTATATATTATTATGTATATGATTTTATATTTTTCGTGACAGATTTGAAATTTTCTACAAACTGATCTTCAATCTCTCAACCTCATCATCAAAAAACTCCGCACCGTCTTTTTTAAATATCTTTAAAATTATGTGCGTGTTCGTTCCGACAACATCTTTTTTCGGTGCAAGCTTGTCTGTCGTAAAGTCGCTGATTTCGTCTATGTTATTGCCGCATACATAAACCATTAAATCGTATTCCCCGCTTGCGACATAAACGCCTACAACCCTTGAATCATTTGAGATTTCCTTTGCAATCCTTGCAAAACCCGCCCTCTCCTGCGGTACAACCTTAACCTGTATTATTGCGTAAACCTTCTCAACGCCCGCTTAACCTCGTCTTCCGGGATGTCAAGCATCACGGCAAGGTCTTTTACAGGCGCCCTTGCATCCTTTTCCAGTACCTTTAAAATCTCTGTGTCTTTTGAGTCCATAATTGTTGTATTTTGTTTTTAAATTAATTGTTAAAATTAAGATTAAATTTAATAATTCATATATTAAAAATTAAAAAAGAAATAATGAACAATAATATGATTTCAGAAAGAGTTAAAAATGTCCCGTTTTCAGGGATAAGGAAGTTTTTTGAACTTGTGCAGGAGACAGAAGGAGTCGTGAGTTTAGGCGTGGGCGAGCCGGATTTCCCGACGCCTGAGCCGATAAAAGATGCGGGCATAAGGGCAATTGAGTCGGACCTGACAGCATATACATCAAACTACGGCATTCCTGAACTCAGGCAAAAAATTTCGGAAAAATTAAAAAATGAAAATAATATTTCAGCCGACCCGAAATCGGAGATTTTAATAACAACGGGAACAAGCGAAGCACTTGACATTGCGGTGCGTGCAATTTTAAATCCCGGCGAAGAAATTATAATCCCTGAGCCGAGTTATGTTGCTTACGGTCCGACAATCTGGTTTGCATCGGGAAATCCAGTTTCAATTCCGACAACCGAAGAAAACGAATTCAGCGTCCAGCCGGGCGACATAGCAGAAAAAATCACGGGAAAAACAAAAGCCGTAATTATCGCATCCCCGAACAACCCGACAGGAAGCATCATCCGGAAAAAAGAGCTTGAAGAGATTGCAGACCTCGCAGTTGAACATAATTTAATTATTATTTCCGATGAAATTTATGAAAAATTAATTTACGATGATGAGAAACACTACAGCATCGCATCATTTAACGGCATGAAAGAGAGAACAATCACGATAAACGGGTTTTCAAAGTCGCACGCTTTCACTGGCTGGCGTATCGGCTATTCCTGCGCAAACCCGGAGATTACCGAAGCCATGATGAAAATCCACCAGTATGCAATGCTCTGCGCACCTTCAATTTCACAGCACGCCCTTCTAAAAAGTTTTGAATGCGGCGACTATGTTAAAGACATGATGAAGTCATACAACAGAAGGCGCCGCCTGCTTGTCGCTGGCTTGAATGATATACCTAAAATTTCATGCATCATGCCGGAGCGTTTTATGCTTTCCCGAACATAAAGGAAACAGGTTTAACTTCGGATGAATTTGCAGAGAAATTATTAAAAGAGGTTGGAGTTGCGGTTGTTCCCGGAAGCGTGTTTGGAAAAAGCGGTGAAGGATACATCAGGTGTTCTTATTCGGTTTCAAGAGAGACGATAAGCGAGGCATTGAAAAGAATTCGTGATTCGGTTTCAAGAGAGACGATAAGCGAGGCATTGAAAAAAATTCGTGAATTTGTTGATGGTTTATAAAAAATTATGTCACAATTTTCTCAAGACAATTTTTCCCGGGAGCATTTTTATCTTTCTCAATTGCATTTTTAATTTCCAATGCAACCCTCTCGCCGACACTCATCGTGTCCTTATACAGGTATCCTGAATAAGGCGTGAATTTCGTTCCCGGTGAGCCCTGCACGCGCATGCTTATGTCAAAACAAACAAACCTCTCCTTTGGAGGTCCGGGGGTTAAAGCACACTGTAAAGCGAATGGTCCGATAATTCCCGGGTCATATTCCTGTTTCGCAATTTTTACAAATTTCTCGCCCAATTCAAAGACCTGCTCAAGAAGTGATTCCTTGATTGTGCAGGCGATGTGTCCTGCTTCAATTGCCTGGATTCCTTTGTATTCCAGCAATTCTTTTTGCTGGGGTGCGGGAAGCCGCAAAATGCCATCAAGATTGGTCTGCCTCCGGGTGTCTGTTCCAAGCAGTTCAAGTTCGTCATTTACGGGAGAATAGAAAAAATTTAAATTAAATTGGGCGCCGTCAATGAATTCTTCAATTACTGCTTCTTTTAATGCTTCTTTGGTTATTTTCCCCTCTTTTATCATTTCTCTTGATTTATCTTTATATTCAGCATAAGATGATGCAAAAAAGAATGCCCTCTCGTAAGTTCTTTCTGCTTCAGCAACTTTAACAATAACCAACCTATCAATAGGTTCAGTTTCAAATTGCCAGTTCTGGTATGGATCCCTATGAATAAGGTCATAAGTTTTCGGGTAAGGAATCCCCCCCTTCTCCATCAAATCATACTGGTTGTTTTCAACATATCTTTCCTCTGCCCTCAGCATACTTCTTGATCCAAATAACGGAACCTTAAATTCATTTTCAATTTTTTCAAACCCGACATATACCTCAAACGACCTGTGCGGGAGAAAAATCGTGTTTTTATTTTGCATCTCTTCAATAATTTCGGGATTCGTGATTTCAGAGAATTTATTTAAAATTATTGTTTCATCAACAACGCCCTTTCCCTCTCTTGACTTAAAGTATTTATCGTAGGTTTTCTCCCTTCCCTTCTGGCAGACGACAAGCGTTTTAAAGCCGTGCTTTTTTGCCCCGCTGCAAATGTCAAGCGCGGAATGGGAGCCTAAAATTCCTATTGTTATGTTGCTTTTGTCGTATTTTTC
>MCBC01000009.1 GCA_001723855.1 Candidatus Altarchaeales archaeon WOR_SM1_86-2
GCATCTCCTGAAAAGTTACGGTTCTATCATTATGAAATCGCGGCCATCCGTCCAGGTCCCCGAAGTTTTCAGCATTGGCATAGACAAAATCATAACCCACTATACCCTCGGTAAGGATTTTAAGTGAATCGGGGGGGAGCATATCGTCTTCGGAGAGCAATTTGATGTATTCACACCTTGATCGTGCCACGCCCCTATTCATATTCACCCCGAGGGACTCATTACCGTGTTGCAGGATCAGTTCCCAGTCTTTATATGTCTGCTCCTCCAGGCTCTTGATGGCCTCCTTTAAGAAACCCCTATCTTTGTCATATGGGATAATTACGCTAACCAATTTGCAATTGTTTTAATCTTTCCAGCATCTTTATTTCCAGCCTGTGCGGCATCCTCCTGTTAGGCGGGTACTTACCCCATATCGGTACGGTTCTGTTGGTATTGTTTATAGCATCTATCAGCATCTCCACCTCCATGACGTATGTCTTCTGCCCCAGGCTGTGTATTGTATCAAAAAAATCTATATTTATAAATCTTTGCTCTATGATAAGCCCCTCATCGATGTTTTCGTCAATTACGTGTGTTGTTACACCAATGGGAAACCCCTTCAGGATAGCCCACTTCAGGGAATCCAGCCCCCGCACGTAGGGCATATATCCGGGGTGCGAGTTTATTATCTCGAAATTGCCTATCACTTCTTTTGGGAGGATATTGGCTCCGCCGATTAAAATCTTTTCGTATTTGCCTAAATCAACATTCTCAATATAGTTATATCCCAATCTCTTGCATAGAATGTGGGGCGGGATATCCATCAGATCGGTTGGCCTATGTTGCACAAGGGGAGTGAATTTTTTTCTCTTAATAAATGGGAATGCTATACACTCGACATCATTAAATCCAAATGCCTTGAGCCTGAATAGCACATCCTGCGTTTTCTTGTGGGGAATATTATATGTTATTACACCTATCATATTTTTTGGCTATATCCCTTATAAATTCCCTGCGTTCCTTTTTCTCCCCCGGCCCCATATAGTAGCTCTTATTAAATTCATGGAGCCTGTAATAATGGACAACCTTCGGGATGTAATTGCATTTATATCCGCCCTCCATAAGACGTAGGTGCAAATCATATTCCTCGCCCGTGTGCAATTCCTCATCATATCCCCCGACAGCCTCCAGGGCGGGTCTGTGATAAAGGGTTGTCCCTCCATAAATCTGATTGTCCTTTATCATCTCCTGGAACACGGGGGGGCAGCCCACGTATATCTTCGGGTCGGGGCAAAATACCGGATTACCAAATGTGTGTTGGTTGCCGCAAACAAAATCAAACCCCTGGATACCTTCATATAGATCCATCAGGGAATTCGGGGGTAGCTTGTCATCGTCATGGAGAATTTTTATCCATTCGCCATCTGCGATTTTCAGGCCGCGGTTAATATTCGCCCCCTGCGTTCTGTCGCCCATGATCTCCACAATCTGCCAATCTGTGTATGTCTGTTCTTCAACGGACTTTATCGCTTCGTTTAAATACCCGCGATCTCGAACATATGGTATTATTACACTAATCATTTTCTTAAAACCGATATATATACACCATGGGAATAATCGCTGGTGGTGTGGAGGTCTCCCAAATTCGTTTCATATAATATCTTCCAATCTTTAACGGCTTGGTCGGTTCCGGTTCTTACTGGCGGCCAATTATAATCATCTACGATGAAAATTATCTCTTTCTCCAGGGAATCATAAAAATGAGCCAGGGCCCGGGATTGAGCCTTGGTTGAGTGATGTCCGTCATAAAAATAAATATTGATTTTATCTCTCAGTTTTACATTAAAACAATCATCATTGATTAATTCATATTCACCAATATACTTATTGCATTTTTCCGTGAAATCCTCCCTGTAATCACCAAATTCCGACCAATTATCTATTGCTATTGCTTTATCATAATCATTTTTATATAGTGCAGAAATGAAGGTCGCCCCCCTATATACCCCTACCTCCAAATAACGGGCACCCGGAATATCCACTATATTATTTAATAAATGGCGGAGCTTCCCCTGGCACATCCCTTCCAATTCAATTATTTCGGGTATGAGTTTAGATTTAAGCAGATCGGCCCTACGTATGCTGTTTTTTATGTGCTCCACCATATCATTTCATATAAAAGGCATCTCCCCAGGTTCCCCCAGCCCAATCAAGCTCTACTCTTTTGAATCCCAACATTGCAAGGAAAATATCCAATTCGTAAATCAGAACGCACCCCTTATACATTTCCCCGCGGTTTACTTCCGTCATGATATAATCAATCTCCCAGGAAGACCTCTTTTTCATAGCCCTGCACATCAATATTTATCATATTATATTTTCTACTGTTTAGCACATCATCCAGCCGGGCAACCTGTACCTCAATTTTTTCATTGAATGTGATCTGGGGATACTGCGTTTTATGCAGGTGGGGTTCAAGTAATGATGATGACATCCTGTTGGATGACAAATACATTTGCGCATACATTTGCGCCGTGCCGTTGAAATTTCCCAGAGCTAGGTTTACTGCGGCCTTGCCAACCCGCTTTTTCAGTTTCTTGAAAACTTCGGGGATGGGTTCATAAAAAACCATGTTCTTTATGCCGAGTTTTTTGTATATACTATATTCTCCGCCACAATATGCTCCGATATGAATAACCCCCTTAATTTTAAGGTTGTACTTTTCTATTAATTTTTCCAGGTCTAGTATCATAATTCTAAAATTTCTTTACCCGCTTCGGTTAATACTCCCCGGCGCGTCCCATCTATATACCAGAACGGAAGTCCGGGAACAAAATAAACATCGCCTAGCTCGCAGTCGGATCGCTCGACCTCCCAGGGACTTAGTCCCGGTTTCAAGCATTCAAGAAAATACTCCCTGCGCCATATAGACGTTGCCATAGATATATAATATTGAGATTCTTTTGTTTGTTTGAGAAGCTCGCCCCGCCGCTCAAAACGATATGGCAGGGAATTAAACCGGACATTCGGTTGTAAGCGTAGGGCATCGGCCTCCAGTTCATATGCCCATTTAAGATACATTTCAAAATCTATACAAAAGCGTATGAAATAATCATCAAGGGTGTAGAACAGATATCTCTCTTTGCGGGAATTGAGCGCATTAATAAGCTGATCGGAAAAAGCCTCATCGCCGTCAATAATCGCATAATCAATGTCCCAGCCGGATCGCTTGAAACATTTTTCCCAATGCGGCCATAACCATTTCCTGCTGTTGCAGCTATGCACTAATAAAATCAAATCATCCAATATCTTTACCCCAAAATGTTTCCCTGCCCATCATCCATTCCCAACGGGTTGCCATTAAAACAAGAAAAAACCAAGAACCAATCATTATAGCCCATAATATTATAACTGATATTTTATATATTATTTCCATGATTATTTATTTGTTTCATTTAAGTACTAATAAAATCATATCCTATGTGTTCCGTTAGATAGTTATATGGTATTTCAAAACCCCTTGTTTCCAATAGCATGAAATGCCAGATAGACGTATTGGTCTTCAGGTCTATGATCATGGGGGTTTCGCCATTATCCAGGACTGTTTCTTTTATGCCCGCCTTGCGTAATCTCAGGATCATATTTGTGTCCATGCCCTCATTTAATTCATCTACCCAAAGTTTTTCCGGAATAAGGGCATCGCGGTGGATCATCCTGCCGCTGCCGAAAGTCATGCCAGGATTATAGTCCGGGATAGACAGGGATTTCTTGGTTTTATAGTCCACCACAAAAAGATTTTTCAAACCAAAAAAGGGCACTTGTTTTTTCATCAGGGGCAAATAGAGATCGAAAATGTCCGGGTTTACTATACTGTCAGAATTGAGTTCCATCAAATAGTCCCATTTCAGCTGCCGCGCCCCATCAATACCGGCATTTTTTTTCCTGCCAAAAGGTTTGTTTTCACATTCTACCTTCCAGCAGGGAGGGAGGATATCTATCAGCTCATCATAATACGGATCTTCAGGGGAGAGGACGACCAATAATTCGTGCTTGGGCAGTCTCTTTAGCGATCTTACCCATTCCCGTACTATCTCGGGACGTTGCCATAGGGGGGTAAAAATGAGGATTTTCATAAATCTATTACATCAAATTCCGGGTTGTCTTCATAGCGGCTACGCGGAGGCGGCTCCACCGTCATCGCCCCGGCAATAGCCATAACGAGTGCGACCATGCCGTCAACTTTTTCCTTACATTTACTGCGATTAATCTTTATATTCCCCGCAGGATCTTCGGCTAAAGCAACATTAGAACACATCCATCGCAGGACGGGATTCCCGCCATGCCTTAGCTGCCCACTTATAACCAACTTCTCCAATTCCTTTGTGGGGGCCGACATGCTCTGATAGCCCTGTCCGATCTCATTCATGGGGAAGCCGTCCTCGAGGAGGTTTTTAATAATATCATAGGAGCTCCAGCGGTCATATTCAATGGAAATGAAATTATATTCCTCCCGGAGCTCCCGTATTTTTTTCTCAATATAATTATGGTCTATCGCATTGCCGGGAGTTGTATACATCAATCCATTCCTAACCCACACATCATAATTTACACCTTCGCGTCTAGACCTTTCCTCTACCACATCTTCGGGAACCCAAAAGAAAGGAAGAACCGAACCGGACTGCGGGAAGAAAAGTACTAGGGCGGCCACGTCCCGGTATCTTGCCAGGTCTAGGCCGCCGAAGCACTCACCATCGCTAACTATCGGTTGAGAACAATTCATCCATACATCATCGGGTATCCAAGTCTCCGCCGTACCCACCCATTGATTCAGATGTAGTCGCCTGAAGGTTGATTCAAATGAGGGCTGATTCTTAATCTTATTGACCTGCTCCAATATATATTCTTCTTTGACAATGCTGCCGTAACCCGGATTGGCAACCTTCCATGTGTCAACGCTATAAATGTCAGCTTCCATCGGAGCAGCATAAATGATTGGGAGAAAACTGTCATCCTGGATAATCCCGTCTCTAACTCTGACCGCATATTCGTGCATTTCATAACATATACTTTCTTTATCGAATCCTGCGGTGGTGATGGCAAATATTAGGGGCTGCCGCCGCGATCCCGTGGAGGTGGTAAGCACATCCCACAGCTCCCTGTCCGGCTGGACAAAGAGTTCATCGAAAATTATCCCGTGTGAATTAAATCCGTACTTAGTTCCGGCCTCGGCGGAGATAACTTTGTAAAAACTCAGAGAGTTTTCTTTCTTGATGGAGTGCTGGAAGGTTTTGCACCTAGAGGCTAGTTCGGAATTTTGGTTTACCATGCCCTGGGCTATTTCAAAGATAATGCGGGCCTGAAGTGCATCGCCAGCAGCACTGTAAATTTCGGCCCCTCGTTCACCGTCACTGAGCAATAGGTATAAAGCGATAGCAGCACCCAGGGTTGACTTAGCATTCTTCCGGGGTATCTCAACGTAGACTGTTCTAAATCTGCGAAGATCATCCCGTTTTCTTTTAATACCAAATACCGGTTTAATGATATCATCCTTCTGCCAGTTTTCTAAAATTATTGGTTGCCCTGCCAGCTCGCCCTTGACATGGGTAATATGTTTCTCGATAAACTTTATAACCCTGTTGGCGGATTTCTCATCATAATAATATTCATCAGAAAAATCAATCAAACAAATCGTCCTCCTTTTTCTTGTTCGGCATACTCAACTTCTGCGAAGCCGCCAAATTCAACCCGAATCTATTAGAAAAATCATTGAGCCATTTCTGTGCAGAATTCATGGTGTCTGTCCATCCCGTCCTCGTGGTATAACCAGACTCCGTTTTCTGGACGGG
>MCBC01000010.1 GCA_001723855.1 Candidatus Altarchaeales archaeon WOR_SM1_86-2
ATTGCTTTTTTGAAGTCACATAAATAACAATAAGCATTACCTAAATTTGTGGAACATTCAGATTCACCTGCACGATTGCCACTATCCTTAGCGATTCCAAGTGATTTCTCATAAAATTCAATCGCTTTCTTGAAATCTCCTAAACTACGATAAGTAGCACCTAAATTTGTATAACTTACAGATAGGCCCACCCTGTCGCCAATATCTTTATCAATCACCAGAGATTTTTCATGATATTCAATCGCTTTCTTGAAATCCCCTAAACCATAATAAGCATTACCTAAACTGGTATAACATGCAGATTCTCCCGATCTGTCTTTATTTTGAATGAAATATTTAAGTGCATGTCCCCATAATGATAACGCCAATCTAGGATATGAAAGGTTGAATAATCTGATTCCTACTTCTAAGAATAAATTTCCTTTCTTATTTGCCGGAGCAGATAAATTTCCCAGCACATCAATAAATCCATTGGGATTTTCTTTATATTGCTCTGCTAATTGTAAAATAAATTTGTCTATCTCATCCATTTTCAATATTTTCTGAATTTATTTCATCGCTTTTCTTTTTATATTTTTCCGCATTTGAATAATCGCCAATCTTTGCATAAGCAAGGTATAAACTTCTATAAACTCTATTAAGATGATGGAATTGTTCTGTTTCACTAAAAATTTTTTCTGCTTTTAAATAATATTCAATCGCTTCCCAAGGGACTCCTAACTTATCATAGGTGATACCTAAGTTCATATAACATTCTGATTCCTTTAGTGGATTATCAATATCTTTAAAAATTTCCAATGATTTTTCATGAAAGTTAATCGCTTTTTTGAAATCCCTTAGATTAGCATAGGTACAGCCCAAATTAGCATAACAATGAGCTTCCTCCACTATGCCACCAATATTTATATTAATCTCCAAGGATTTTTCATAGAATCCATTCGCTTTTTTGAAATCCTTTAAACTAGAATAAGTGTTCCCTAAACCGATATAACATGTAGATTCTCCTACCTTATCACCAATATCTTTAGCAATCTTCAGAGATTTCTTAAAAAATTTAATTGCTTTTCTGAAATCCTCTAAATTGGCATAAGCAATACCTAAATTTGTATAACCTTTAGATTCTACTAATTTACCACCAGTCTCTTTAGCAATTTTCAGAGATTTATTATGGAATTCAATTGCTTTATTGAAATCCTCTAAATTACGATAAACAATACCTAAACCAGTATAACATGCAGATTCTACTGATTTACCACCAATCTCTTTATTAATTTTCAGAGACTTTTCATAATATTCAATTGCTTTTTTAAAATCCCCTAAATTTGTATAAGCAGCACCTAAATTTGCATAACATTCAGATTCTCTTGCCCTATCACCAATTTTAGCGATTTTCAGAGATTTCTCATAGAATTCAATCTCTTTGTTGAAATCCCCTAAACTACCATGAGCGGCACCTAAATTCATATAACATTTAGATTCCCCTGCTCTATCACCACAATCTCTCCTAATTTTCAGAGATTTCTCATAATATTCAATCGCTTTATTGAAATTCGAAATGTTGTAGAACATTATACCTGCTATAAAACGACCTTTATTTTCATCAACTTCTTCACCCCAATTATCGATGTATGTTTTCCATTTAGTTTTAGATGTGATGCGTTTATATTTTTCAATAATCTCCTCAAAAGAATTCCATAATTCTTTGATAAACCCATCTGTATCATACTTTATCCAATATCCAAGAAATTTTTTAAACGGGTTCTCATTACCATTAAGTAGCTTATCAACTTTTTCTATATCCTTTATTTCTATACTGGTGGAAAAATGATCAATAAGAATTATTTCTTTTTTACTTCCATCTATACTTTGTACCTGTGGCACTATGTCAAAAGAATCGGAGCAGCTGTATCCTAAAGCTAAAATCTTTTTATGATTTCCTGTTGAGAACACGTGCCTTATCACATTCATTCTCTTATCTGAAAGTTCTTTACTCGCAACCGCTTTCAGCGTTGTCCTCACACTCTTTTCATCATCAGCACTTCCATGAATTTTAAAAATACTTATCCTGTTTAAATTCTTAAAATCTACCCCCGAAAATTGCTCTTCACTGCAATATACCTCAAAATCTTTGCCTTTTTTCAGTCCTTCATTTTCCAGCGCCTTTTCTATAAGCAAATCAAAGTTGGTTGTGCATATTGTTTTAAGGATACCTGCTTTAGCAAGTTTCGCCATCAAGATATGATTTGTATTTGCTTCACCTTGTTTAAATAAATCTAAAATTTTTGAAATATCTGAATTTTCTGCAAGAACTTCCATAAATGCCTCAAAAGGGAGATTTGAGTTTACTATTTCATTAATATCACCTTCAATAACAGATAACTTTTCAAGAATATATCTTATCATCCCATATTCCCCACCAACTAAAGGCATTCCTGAATTATATGAAATTCCTGCACCGCAAAATACTGCGAATTCTTCATCCTTCAATGAGTTTATGATTTCTTTTATTTCCACTTTTATTTTTGTAATCTAATTTTTAATTATCTAAAATGGCTGAATTGGTTGTTAATATTCCCGAGGAATTGGCACACGAAATTAAGGGTATGCATGTGAACTGGCAGGATGTTGCCTTAGAGGCAGTCAAATCAAGAGCGTTTGAATTAAAACTTGAAAAATCCCGTAAACTGAGACACTTACTATTTAAGGTGCTCATATCAAAAAGTAAACTAACCGAGGAGGATGCAATGGAGTTAGGTAAGGATATTAACGAGTCAATGCTTAAAGACCTTAAAAATAAAGGGTTGATATAAATGGAATCCATAATAGTTGACGCAAATAAAGTAATGGCATCGTTTATTACAGAAGGGATAGTGCATGATACACTATTTTCCGGAAAGTTCATACCGATTGCCCCGGAAAAGTTATTGGAGGAAGTTAAAAAACATAAGGGAGATATTGCAAAAAAATCCGGGATGAATTTAAGTGATGTTGAATCGGCAATAGAGTTACTTCTGCCTGATTTTAAGGTATTTTCCAGAGACATGTATCTTGACAGGTTAAAAGAAGCAAAAGGATTATCCCCGCATTTGAAAGATGTTGAATATTTTGCCTTATCATTATCTATTGGCTGCCCGATATGGTCAAATGAAAAGGCATTTAAAGAGCAATCCAGGATCAAGGTGTTCTCAACTTCCGAATTATTGAATTTTTTATCTGAATAATTGCTTTTATTTAGGATGTATTTTTTTACATCATTTGCTGAAAGTAGCTCTGAATTCCTTGAAATTCCTGCAGCGCAAAATACTGCGAATTCTTCATCCTTTAATGAGTTTATGATTTCTGTTATTTCCACTTTTATTTTTTGATTTTAATGATGAGTCCCAAATTTTATTTTAATTTCAATATTCCGTTTGCTCAAACTTCCTGTACTTTTCAAATATATCCTCCTTCATCTCAAACTGTATGAATGTGTACATGGTTGAAATGATAAGCCATGTGGTGAATGAACCATCCAGATCCCTCCACTTCCTTATACCTGTTTTTACCGGACTGGTAAGGGGTATTTTCAATGAAGCAACGGTCTCCCATTTCCTGATGCGTATTAAAATCTTTATTTCAAGGTTCTTTGAGGTGAGTTTAAGCGTAAAGTATTTCTTAAAGCTGTCAATCAAAATAGTCTGTCCCTTAACATTCTCCGGGTAATGGGTGATATTTTCATATCCCCCGATCCTGAAAAGAGTTTTTCTTCTAAACCCGGGATAGTGGTCAATATAAATTTCCTTTACAAATTCGTTGTCAAATATTTTATTGATTATTTCCGCTTCTCTCTTTCCGCGAGGAAAGAAGTATTGCTGATCTCTTTCATCAGATTTTATCTCTGTCCTATGATCACTGCCTGATTTTTCTACCATTTTTGATTTTTTTTCATTTTGCTTTTTAGTTTTTATTGCAATCTCCTGTAAATATCCTTTAATTTAGCATTTATCTTCTCTTCCATTGCATTGTTTCCGATTTCGCGGTTTATTGATTGTACCTTTTCGTAACATTCAATCGCTTTTTCAAACTCACGGAATTTGATATATGCGTCACCTAAGTTCACGTAAGTTGCGGCTTCAGCCGGTTTATTGCCGGTTTCCTTTATAATTTTCAGGGCATCTTTATTGTATCTAACAGATAACCCGATATTGCCCATGCCCGCATAAGCATTGCCCATATGTCCGAAACATCTGGCTTTTCCAAGTTTATCGCCGGTTTCCTCGGCAATCTTCAACGCCTTTTTAAAAAACACGAGTGCTTTATTGAAATTCTTTAAACCTGCATGATCAATACCTAAATTCACATAATTTGCATATTCTCCTGATTTATGCCCTCTGTCCTTATCAATTTTCAGGGCTTTTTCATGGAATGCGAGTGCTTTATTGAAATTGTCCAAATCCGGATAAACATTACAGGTGTTTGTGTAGCATGCTGATTGCCATGGCCTATCATTAATTTCTTTAAAAATTCTCAGGGCTTTTTCAGAGTATGCGAGTGCTTTATTTAAATTCCCCATTTTACGGCAGGCAGCACCTAAATTCATATAACATTTAGCGTCCTGTGGTCTATTGCTTGTATCTCTATTTATCTTAAGAGATTTTTTATAAAATTCAACGGCTTTGTTTAAATCCCCGAGACTATGGTAAGCAATACCCATGCCAGAGTAAGCCAGAGCTGTTTCTTCTGCATCATCCATCTTTTTTGCGACCTGCAGGGAGTTTTTGTAAATCTCAAGTGATGTCTTGAATTCTCCCAGGCGCTGGAATGCGTCGCCTAAATGCGCACAGCACATACACCATCCTTTTTTATCCTTTTCCTGCACGAGATATCTAAGCGCCTGCTCCCATGAGGCTATTGCCAGCCCGGGAAAAGAATTAAACAATATGCCTCCGACATCCATGAGAAAATATGCCTTCATATGTTCTGGCATGGGCATCTTTTCCATTGCAATTATAAACTCTTCGGGTTTCTTACAATCCCGTGCCAAATTCAGGATAAAATTCTTCATTTCCTTTTCTATTCTTTCTATTTCTTTCATTTTGTCCTTTAATTTTTTAATTTATTTAATTTATTGTTTCAACTCAATTTTTCGACATCTTCAGTGTCTGCTTTTTTATTAATTTTCATTTTCCATCACCCCTCAAGATCTTAATTGAATTTTCCTTATTACCATTAGCAAACTCAATAAATGATTGTTCAAATTTCTCTGCAATATTCCTGCAAAGTGTGTGATAAGTCACCTCCCTGTAGATATTTTTATAATCTTCTCTTGAGACAAATACTGTAATTTTCCCATTCTTACCCATTCTTATCCACGAGCCCAGATTTCCACAGTAAAACACATCAAGGTATGTCAGCATATCTCTTCTTGCAGTTATCCACATTTTTACGCTCTCTTCCTCACATCTCCAGTTAATAATTATGAAATTTTTAGCGAGAAGTTTGCAAAACTCGTCAATATGCGAAAGATCAATATCTGATCCGTGCTTCATTTTATATGTATGTGGTCGTTCGGTGTAACCATCCTGGGTTGAATGAATGTCGTCCGCGATCTTGCCCACAACACATCCGCCAAGAAACCATGTAGTGTATCGTTGGGTTTTCAGCCCAAAATAAGCAAATAATCCGAATAATCCGAAAACTATTCCGATGATAAGTAATGCTAAAATAACGGGATTCCTCCCCACCATTTCTTTCGTTATTGAGATAAACAATCCAATGATATCTATATTTACAAATTCGCAGATAAAATCAACAACAATTATAATGGCTCCGAGTATAAATGGTAGAATCGCACCGATAACATAATACCTTTTATGTGTTTTTATGGCGATCGGCACCATAGGCAGCCAGAAAACAAGCAAAGGGTATGCTAAATAGCATATTTGGAATATGCGAATATCATTCATAATAACCGATAATATGAGCCCTATGATGCCCATAACAATCACGGATGCCAGTATGATACTACTTACCGGGTGATATCTTCTATACCATGCGATTTTTTCTTTTAATGATTTATTTGTTTCATGCATTTATTTCACCTCTCAAAATTTTAATTGCATTCTCCTTATTGCCCGTTGCAGATTCAATAAATGCTCGTTCAAATCTTTCCGCAATGATCCTGCACAATGTGTGATAAGTTACTTCCTCTAAAATCCTGTCATAGTCACCTTTCGATACAAAAACGGTTATCTTTCCCTCGCTATTTAATTTAATCCATGAAATTTTATCCTTCCCGAGTGATAGAAATATTGAATAAAATTGTGCTATCATGAGATATGCAGTAACGGGATAAAATATTGCATCATTCTCGTTAATTTTCCAGTCCATGAAAATCAATTCCTTGCCCATTGTTTTTCCAAAATTATCTACCTTATTTTTGAAATTTTTATTTAGCATATTTTTTATTTCAACGGATTCTTTGCTGAATGGTCTTTGAGAGTAGCCATTCATCTGCGAATCAATATCCATTCCAGCAGTTACAACGAGATTGCCGTATAATGCCGTAGCCTCTTGCTCCCCTTTCATTTTGAAGAGCATCCACCAGCACAAAAAAATAAAAAACGGAACCACTACAATGTAGAAATTATTTATAACTCCAACCCCATACAATCCATAACCAGCACAAAGCAGTAATGAAAAGATTAATGATATTATCTGGTCCCTATTTTTTGTTTTGAATACAAACCCGGCATGTACAAGGAGTAATGGGATAACAAGTATGGCTAAAAGAAGGAATCCTTTCCTCGCACTGCCCAGGATTACCGCGGCCGCCATAAAAAGAATTAAGATACCGATTATGAGTGCCGCGACTTTCCAGTTACCTCCTTTTGATACGCGATATTTTTCAAATTGCTGCCATCGTTTTTTTTCTGATTCGCTCATGTCCCTCATATGTCTGTTTCGCAGGTACTCACGTAATTTGAACCCGATCAGCATGCTTACAATCATTAACAATAACATTCCACCCAACAGTAAAAGCATTGTTGTTTCATCCATTTTCATCGCATCTTAAAATTTTAATTGCACTCTCTTTATCTCCTTTAGTAAATTCAATAAATGATTTTTCAAATATTTCCGCAACATTCCGGCACAATACATGATAGGCAACAGGCTCTAAGATCCTCTCATAGTCATTTTTTGAAATAAATACAGTAATCCGATCGTCTTCTGTTATCTTAAACCATGTGAATTTCTTTTTGTTGAAAAGGAAATCAATTGATGCCATCCAATAAGTATATATTTTCAGATCCATAACATTCGTTGAGGGAAAATAAACTGCGGAATTCTCTTTAATGCCGTAATCAAAAATAATAAACTCTTTACCGAGCGCCTGTGCAAATTTCCCTGCAGTACCCTTAAAATCTTTCACAGAAATTTTTGTTTTCCTGCTGTATGGTCTCTGCGAATAACCATCTGAATGATCATCAATCTTCTCGCCTTCTTTAACCACAATATTCCGGTAAAGACCAAAAGGATCTACTTTGCACCTCTTTCTCATTCGCAGATATCCGAGAAAAATTCCTACAAACAACATCATACACATAACCAAAACTACCGACATATCTCCAAAAACACCAAATATGAACAATATTATCCCTGAAACGGCAAGTAATTGTATTACAGATGCCAAATCAAAAAATTGATTTCTTGTCTTGTATGCGATTTTCATATTCATCAGGATCAAGGGTAGAAAGAGTAAAGTGAGGACACCCCACAAAAATTTGATTTCATAATCCGTGGGTGTTGGTTCATTTGTTATCACTGGATAAGAATAGTGGATTATGCTGCCCAATATCATGACTAATGCAATGTAAACAATGAATCCCTTTGATTGTTCCCACCAGATTTTTCGCATATATCTCCAGAAAATATTTTGGCTCTTCACTACAAAGTAGATAAATATCACACAGAATATAACAGATATTACAAGTAAAAAACTTCCAAGCCCTATATTTTTCCATACCAGGCGCACCACAATACTTGCAAGTGCTGCAAGTATGCCAATTGCTATGCATACCCACATCAACTTTTTTTCATCCATTTTAGTATTTTAAAATTCTACTTTAATTAATTTAAAGTTGTTATTATATAAAATAGATTTTGAAAATAAAAACCCTTTGAATTATCTCTGCCGATAACAGGGGAGTATTGGAGGGAAGAAGGAAGGGAATGGGAAATACTGTTCTGCTGAGGTGATCTGGAATCAAGTTGAGGATTAAGATTTTTATTTTATTATTCTTAATATTCTGAGATAGTTAAAGGTGAGGGTCAAATGACCTTATCTGATACAATAAAAAATTTGCATAGCAAATTTTTTAGCATTGAAAACTAGTATAGTTTTCAATACAATAAAAAGATGCGTATTATAATAATCGGATGTGGAGATGCGGGGATTTCGGCAGCGTTCTCGGCACTGAGAGAGAACCCCAAGGCCGAGATACTGGTGATAGAAAAGAAAGGGTATTTTTATCCGAAGTGCCCGCTGCCGTTTGTCCTGGAGGGGGATGTAAAAATCGAGGATATAGTGACGCCCCTTTCCAAATTATTTGCAAATTCCGGGATTAACTATGAAACAGATGAGGTCGTGGGTGTTGACACTGAAAATAAGGTCGTGCAAACAAAAAACAACAGGTTTACATACGACTGCCTGATAATCGCAACCGGGTCAAAGGCTGTCATTCCGCCAATAAAGGGCGTAAATTTAGAGGGCGTTTATACCTTAAAGACACTTGAGGATACCAAAAAGATTATGCAGCGGATGGAAAAGTCAAAGGAAGCGGTTATAATCGGGGGAGGGTTTATCGGCTGCGAGACAGCGGCTTCGTTAACAAATAAGAACATTTCCACAACCATAGTTGAGCTGCTCCCAAATCTTCTCTCCCCGCAATTCGATGCGAATTTCTCCAGGATCGTAGAAAATAAATTAAATGAGAACGGGGTGAGAATGATAACCGGTAAAAGCGTGGATGAGATAATAGGAAAGGATGAAGTTGAAGCGGTCCGGGTTGGGGACGAGATAATTGCCTGCAGCCTGGTTATAATGAGCGTTGGAGTCAGACCGGATGTTGAGTTTTTGAAGACTATAGAGGTTGGAAAATTCGGGATAAAGGTGGATGAGAAATTAAGAACCTCTGCGAAGGGGGTTTATGCCTGCGGCGACTGCATAAGAATAAGGTTCATGGTAACCAACGAACCGCAGCAAAGCGGCTTAGGAACGGTTGCGGAAAGAGCGGGACATGTCGCAGGATTAAATGCTGCCGGGGGGGATGCAACTTTCTATCATACCCTGAATTCAATGATAACGAAGATATTTGATTTGGAAATCGGCGTAACGGGAATGAATGAGACAATGGCAAAGGAACGAGGATATAAGGTCGTAAGCGGGATAGCTAAGGGCCTATCCAAACCAAAGTATTACCCGGGAGGTAAAGAATTGATAACCAAATTGATTTATCATGCCAACATACATAAACTGCTCGGGGCGGAGATTGCCGGCTATGAAGGGGTGGACGGTTATCTGAATCTCGCTTCCATGGCCATACAGAAAGGAAGCATCATGGATGACATGCTCAGGTTCAGATACTGCTACGCCCCCCCTATATGCTCGGCCCCAAACCCGATGATCCCCGCAACGGAAAATGCTTACAGGAAGTTAAGGAGAAGAAGGTGATTATACTTTGGTTTATTAATACTGTTTGGTATAATCTTTTTATACTTTAGTTTATTAATAATGAAAGGTATAATCCAAAATAAATGATGTGAATTTATGGTTTTCCAAAAAACGCCCCTATTCCGTCCATGTTAATAACTGCCTGTTCCCCGGTTCTCATATCTCTCACCACAACCTTATCCTCCTTTAATTCTCTCGGGCCCACGATAACGGTCCATCTTGCACCTGTGTTATTCGCGTAATCCAGGATTTTATTCAGCTTTCGGTTCATAAGGTCAAGGTCGACAGCCAGGTTGGATGATCTTCTCAGCTGGCAGGCGATTTTAAATGCGTCCTTCCGTACGTCTTTACTCACTGGAGCGATTACAACCTTATCCGCCTCTTTAGAGACTTTAATTTCCTGCACTTCCATAGCGTCCATCACCCTATCGAAACCAAACGCGAACCCCACCGCAGGCATTCTTTGCCCGGAAAACAGTTCGATCAGGCGGTCATACCTTCCTCCCCCGCATATCTGATCCTGGGCTCCCAGCCCGGGAACTCTTATCTCAAAAACCATTCCCGTATAGTATTCAAGGCCGCGGGCGATGCCTAAATTTATTGTGTAATCCATATCCGCGATATCGAGATACGAGAGAATTTCTTCCAATTCCCCAAGAGCATTTATCGCGGAAGGATACGCATCCAGCAGCGAATATGCCCTCTCTATTACTTCCTTATCGCTGTCCTCCAGTTCAATCAGACCCAATAAAACATCATGCTCAACCAGCACCTCCAATCTCGCAATATCTTTTTTATCAACCACATTAATTAACTCGTCCTGCTTTTCCTCCTCTATCCCAAGATCACCCATCAAGCCCCGCAAAATACCCAGGTGTCCGACCTCTAATTCAAAAGCTAAACCAAGTTCCTTTAACGCATCATTTGCCGCCATTATAACTTCGGCGTCACCTTCCACACCTTTCGCCCCGATCAGTTCGATTCCCTGCTGCCAGAACTCCCGGTACCTTCCTTTCTGGGGGCGCTCATACCTGAACATGGGACCGAAATACGACAGTTTCAGCGGCTTCTGGAGGTTCTGTAATTTTTGAGCAAACATCCTGCATACGGATGCTGTTGCTTCAGGTCTTAAACATAACTCGCGGTCTGATTTGTCCCTGAAAACATACATCTCCGCCCTTATCTCCTCCCCCGACTTAAGGGCAAAAAGTTCCGTATGCTCAAATGTCGGAATGGAAATCTCGGAATAACCGTAGCGTTCGAAAACATTTTGTATCACTTGCCTGGCATAATTTCTCCTTTCCATCTCCACGGGGGCGAAATCACGGGTTCCGCGGGGTTTTTCAATATTCATATTTTTTATTGTATGAAAACTATATTAGTTTTCAATGCTAAAAAATTTGCTATGCAAATTTTTATTGAAATATAATGAAGATAAAAGATCATTTAGATTTTTCTCATTCTCTTTCCTCATTGATCTTGTGAATCCGGGGATTTTTGACTCATCTAACGCGATCTTTATGTCCTTATCAAGCTTCTCGAATATCCCGTCCCGCATATCCGCTGCGTAATAAATGAAGCGATCCGGCTTTACCTTCACCTTCTCTATATCACATTTGTGGTTGTAGCATTGCATTAAAAACTCGAACTCTTCTGTATCAAATCTATCCCCGTATTCCTCAAAACATAGATGATAAAAGTTCCTGCTTATCTTTTGCCGCTCAAGCAGGTACAAGCCGTTAAGGCATATCCACACGCCGTCTATTGTTAATTTGACAACCGGGGTGCAGCTGTTTTTCTTTAATGACTCAAGCATTCTTCTCTCACCATCAACTCTTCTCCTATGTCTCTGCAGTTGGCTTTTCATATACCCGTGAAAATAACCGAACACGCTGTCCTTGTTCAAATGAAAGTCATTTTTTAGATAATCCAGCAGTTTCGCGAACCACTTTGTTTCGATGTATGGAATGCCGTTAAGAATCTTATAGATGTAATCTATCTTTTGCGAATAGATGTTTGAAAATAACTCCTTTCTCGTGTCAGTTGTTGTTTTGATGGGGATAAACACCAGTTCATATTCTTTACCGTCCATCACGTAGAATGCAGTTCCGCTCCCGCCCTTGACTTCGATCCTCCGGGTTTTTTTTATGTTGATCGTCGGTGGATGTATTTTGATTAAATCCTCCGTGTTGTATGAATAGTAAACATTTAGATCTATATCCGAGTCTCTATTCACGGTTCCTTTTGCATGTGCCCCGGCGAGCAGGATTCCCTGGACATTCACGTCTTTAAAGAACGGCTCTATTTTGCCCCAGAATATATCGCAGTGACCAGCAACTTCTTCATCTATTTCTTTGTGTTCTACTTCTATCATTTCTTTATTGATTTTTAAATTTTAAAATAAATAAAATGCAGTATGTGAAAATCCCAAGGGAAAGAGTGGGGGTGCTGATCGGAAAGGGCAGCAGGGTAAAGAACGAGGTTGAGCGCAGAACGAACACGAAGTTGGACATAGGAGAGGACATGGTTTCTATTGAAGGCAACGCAATGGATGAGTGGATTGCGAAGGACATTGTAAAAGCGATCGGCAGGGGATTTAACCCGAAGACGGCACTTATGCTTACGCATAAAAACATGACTTTTGAGATGATCGCGCTTTCTGATTTCGGCGGGTCAGAGAAAGCTTTGAATCGCATAAGAGGGCGGGTCATCGGCAGGGGCGGCACGACCAAGAAGTTCATTGAAGAATTAATGGGCTGCTGGATAACGGTTTATGGAAAAACGGTGGGAATTATCGGGCCGTTGGATGAGTGCTATTCTGCAAAGGAAGCAATCGTTATGTTAGCGTCAGGGGCATCTCACGGCAATGTTTACAGATTCTTAGAGCGGGAAAAACAAGGTATATTGGAGCAGAAATTCGGATGAAATTGATTTTTAAAATTAAAAAAAAACAGGGAGGTATCATTTTATCCTTCCGTGTTTTTCATGCTGCTTTTGCTACTCTCCCTCTCCTAT
>MCBC01000011.1 GCA_001723855.1 Candidatus Altarchaeales archaeon WOR_SM1_86-2
TGTTTCGTTACGAGATCTGTTTTGATTTTAAATATTATCACCACATTACGAAAATTTCCAACAGTCAAACTGAAGACCAATACCGCTATCGCTCCATTGGCTCCGACGCTTTCGGCAAGAGTATACAGGATTAAAGCAACTCCGAGTGTGGAGACATAATTCAGGGGATGCTTTCCAAGGTATTTGAATAATGTGATAACCCAGAACATCCCGGTTAAAAATCCAAAGAGAACTGCTATTGAAACGCTGCCAAGGATTAAATTGGCAACTTTTGTTGTTTCAACTGCATTAAATTCCATTACCTGTATGAGAATAACTGCTCCTGAGATGATGGTGATATCATTAATCATTGATTCAAGGAAGAGTAAATTTTTGGTATCGTCTGAAGCAGAGCAGCGGGAAACCAGAGTCATCACCGTTATGGTGGTGGTTCCTCCGCTGATAATACCGATAAAGAGAGAATGAAATAAAGACCAATGCATTAACAAATGGAGAAACAAACTCACGAGTAAAGTGCTCAGAATAAAAACAACTACAGTGAAAATCGCGGCACTGGAGAAATTCCTTAAAAGTTTCTTTAAATCTATTGACATGCCGCTCTCTAAAAGAATTACTATTAAAGCAATGGTTGCGATAAAAGAAGATATTTCGATTAACATTTCCGACTCTACGAGATTTAAGACCGGGCCGATTATAACCCCTATCGTTATCAAAAAAAGAGCTTCCGGAATTTTCGTTCTGCTGAATAGAACATTTCCTAAAAAACCGATCATAATGATAAGCCCTAATAAACCCAACAAAAGAACTGAATTATATTCCACCTTACTATAATACAAAGTATATCCTCATTTATATAAATGAAAATGAGTTCTTCCGTTGTCTAATCCCTGTAAAATCCGGCGGCATCTTCCGGACCCATTGTATTGATTATTATTCCTGAGCCGAACTCAAATCCGGCCCATTTAGCAATTCTCGGGCAAATTTCAAGATGGAAATGCAGTTCGTCCCCTGCCGGAGCGAGATAGAAGAGTAGATTGTAATCAGGATCTCCAAGCATGGATCTCAACTTCAGCATTATTTTTTTAAAAACCTTGGCGAATGAACGCTTCTCGTCCTCATTCATCGAACCTATCCGCCCGATATGTCTTTTCGGCATAATCCATGCCTCAAAAGGAAATCTTGATGCAAAAGGTGCAAATGCACAGGCATTTTCATCCTCCAGTATCCTTCGCTCGCCTCCCATCTCCTTTTTCAGGATGTCGCAGTACGGACACGTGCCGTTCTCATCCGCATACTTTTTTGACGCGGCAATTTTTTCCTTTACAATCGGCGGAACCAACGGGAGGGATATTAACTGCGCGTGCGTGTGGGTAAAAGATGCTCCCGCTTCTTTGCCTTTATTCCGGAATAACACAACATACTCAACACCCTCTTTACTTTTAAGTTTTTCTATTCGCCAGGAGTAAAAATCCAGTACCTTGACCAAATGGTCGACGCTCAAATCTTCAAGTTCTTTTCCATGCTCATTTGTCTCTACAACAATTTCATGCTCGCCGTGAGCGCTTCCTCCCTCAAGAGAAACAGCAGGGAATTTATTGGGGAAGCAGCGAATGATCCACCTGCCGTTTTCTTCAACCCTGCTTATCTCCGGCGGCGTCAGGTGCTCATTCCCGGGACAGAAATAGCATATCCCCTCCTTTACTTCTTCCTCTTTCTTTTTAAAATCTCTCGGTCGTTTTTTCCTGGCAGGGGAGATTATTACCCAATTATCAAGTATGTAGTCCTTTCTTAATTCATTTGCCTGAGCCATTGTTACTTATTAACAAAAACCGTCTGGGTCGGATAAGCAAACTCAATTCCTTCCTCCTCAAATCGTTGCTTGAGTGCAAAATTTATATCCTGTTGAACATCCATGTATTTATTATAATCCCCGGTATCAACATAATACGCAACTTCAAAATTCAATGAAAAATCACCGAATTCTTTGAAATGAACCCTGTCCAAATCAGCCAATTCAATCCTATCGAAAATTTCTTTTACTATCTCAAGAATTCTTTTCAATTTTTTAGTTGGAGTACCGTAAACCACCCCGAAAGTAAAATGAATCCTCCTCTTCTCCATTTTCTTGTAGTTATTGATTCTTGTGGATGTCAGTTCTCTATTTGAGATAACTATTTCCTGACCCCATAAACTCTCCAGCCGGGTGGTTTTTATTCCGATTTTTTTGACAACCCCAAGGTCATCGCCGACAATAATAAAGTCCCCGATTTCAAAAGGTTTATCAACATATATGGAGAAAGAAGCGAATATGTCGGTTAAAACATTCTGCAGAGCCAGTGCTACCGCTAATCCGCCAATACCGAGGCTTGCAATAAAAGGCGTTAGTTCAACATCAAATTGATCTAAAATTAAAATAAATGCGATAAAATAGATGAATAAATTTAAAATTTTCTGTATTATGGGCATGAATTGCTCGTCAAGATCGGTTTTTGTTTTAAACGCTATTGTGCCCATATACCACCTTATAAACACGCCGACTACCCTCGTCAGAGTAAAAACCCCGACAAGGACGGCAGCCACCATAAAAACCTGGTTAATCAATACGGAGTGGGGTTTAACGGGTGTTATAGAGAGCAATGCAACGTATGCCCCAATCAATATAACAAAGGCATAGATCGGTCTTTTTATACCCCCCAGTATTTCATCGTCTAATGTACTCCTGGTCTTTGCGGTTATCCTTGCGACATATCTTTCAAGTATAAAAAATATTAACTTTGCAGCAATAAAGTCGCGAATCCACCTATAAACATTATTTCTTTTAACCGCCAGGCGTAAATTTTTCATTCTATTTTCTTTTTCTTCATTTGGCATATCCAGAGCGTGTTTTATTGCATCAGCAAACTCTTCCACATCATAGGGGTTGACCAAAACAGCATCCTTTAATTCTTCACCTGCCCCGGCAAATTTACTGAGGATCAACACCCCCGTATTTTCAACATTTGCTGCAACAAATTCCTTGGCTACGAGATTCATTCCGTCGTGAAGGGGGCTTATTATGCATACATCCGATGTTCGGTATAACGCCAGAAGTTTTTCATATTCTAATTTTCCTTCCAGATACCTGATAGGTTTCCAGTAACCTCTTTGATACTTCCAGTTAATACTCTCAACCAATTTCTTAATATCCCGATCCAATTTCTTGTATGTTGGGATCATTGTTCTGCTTGGCGCCCCGGCTTCATAAAAAACAAAATTGTTCTGATACCCGGGATATTTCTCTAAAAATCGTTCTATAGCCAAAAATCGTTCCGGAATACCTTTCGTGTAATCCACTCTGTCGACCCCCACACCGATGAATTTATACGATGCGGATCGGACTTTTTTAATTTCCTTTTCTACTTTTTTTCTCTTTGCAAACCTGTCTATAGTCCCAAAATCAACACTTATCGGGAAAGGTTTTACCATAATTTTTCTACCCCCGTATTTAACCAATCCACTTCCTTGATCCACATCCGCGTCAAGAATTTTTTCAATGCTCTCCAAAAAATTAACACAATAACTTTTTAAATGAAACCCTATCAGATCGTTTCCAAGTAAGCCCTCAAGTATTTCATCTGCCCATGGGCAGAGGGCAAATTTCTCCCAAGGGGGCCATGGAATGTGCCAGAAATGAGCACTTTTTATGCCAACGGAATCCCTAACCATCCCGGGCGCTAACGCAAGGTGATAGTCCTGGAACCAGACAAATGCTTTCTCATCCTTAATTTCATCTATGATGGCATCTACAAACAATCCGTTTGAATGTTTATAGCCATCCCAGAATTCTTTCTTAAAGGAGGGTTTCTGGAACACATTATGGCACAGCGGCCAAAGAGCCTGGTTAGAGAACCCAAAGTAGTATCTGTCAACCTCCTCCTTACTCATCCAGACCCTTCGCAGCGTATATTTTGGCTTTTTGGGAGGCACCTGAACCCTGTTATTTTCATCTACAGTCTGTCGATCGGCATCTCCGGAGCCGCCGGCAATCCATAACCCCCCGCACGCCTGCATTGCAGGGTCTAAAGCAGCGGTTAATCCACCCGTGGGCAATTTACACTTTATCCCATCCGGGGAGTGCATATGAATATACGGCTCCCTGTTTGATACGACAACAAACTTAAAATCCTTTAATTCAGATTTTATTAATTTTTGGACATCTGCGGATGAATAATATTTTTTCATCGTAATTATAAATTATTTATAATGAGACATAAAAATTTTTGCTTCACAAAAATTTTTCTTGTTTTTAGATTTTTTGATTAATAATAAATAAATTATCTAATCCATTCTTCAAAAAATTTTTTAAGCCACCAACAGATATCATAGTTTCTTACATTTTCCTTCAACACCTTCAATCTTCTGTTTTTCTCTCTATTTGACATCTCAAGCGCACGCTTTATGACCCCTGCAACCTCATCAAAATCATATGGATTCGCCAAAATTGCATCATTCAACTGCCCTGCAGCCCCGGCAAATTCACTTAGAATCAAAACCCCGCTTTTTTCTTTGGTTGAGACAAACTCTTTGGAAATAAGGTTCATACCATCGACCAAGGGAGTGACCAATGCAACATCCGATGCTAAATAGTATGCTATTACTTCTTCTCTGGAAATATTCCGGTATAAATAGTGTATTGGTGCCCAATCAAAATCTCTGAATCTGCCGTTGATTCTACCCACAAGTTCATCGACATACCTTTTCATCTCCTTGTACTCTTCAACTTTTGTTCTGCTTGGGTTAGCCACCTGTATGAAAACAACTCTCTTCCTGAATTTGGGATATTTTTCAAAGAACCTTTCAATTGCTTTCAATCTCTCGGGAATCCCCTTTGTATAATCGAGTCTGTCGATGCTAAACACAACATACCTGACATTAAGTCTTCTACGCACTATTTTTGCTCTTTGATTTATCCTTTTAAATGAAGAGATACTTGAAAATTCTTTGGCATCGATCCCAATAGGAAAGTCCCCAATCCTGATTTTGCGACCGTTA
The DNA here is from genome assembly GCA_001723855.1 of Candidatus Altarchaeales archaeon WOR_SM1_86-2. The sequence continues at coordinate 5,032 of MCBC01000011.1, forward strand.
ATCTCAGCCATCCCTTTTCCCATATAAACGGGACAGTTAAACTCTTCTTTTACACACTGCATAAAATTCTCAACATAATTTTTTGTGTGAAAACCCAGGATATTGCTGTCGAGTAAGCCCTCCAATATTTCCCTGCGCATGGGAAGCGTTCTGAAGATTTCCCACGGAGGCCACGGCGTATGTAAAAAAAATCCAATTTCAGAGTCTTCATTTTCATTTCTGATGAGGTGGGGCAGCAAACATAGATGATAATCATGAATCCATATTAAATCCCCTGGATTTAATTCATCCAAAACAGATAAAGCAAATTTCCTATTCGCACGCCTATAAGCATTCCAATAACTTCTTTTGAGTTTTACTTTATCCAAAAAGTTATGAAAAAGCGGCCAGAGAACCGAGTTAGAGAAACCATAGTAATAGTTACTTACTTCATTTTCTGAAAGCCATACCCTCCTGAGAGTATATCTGGGATACCCTCCTGAGAGTATATCTGGGATTATCATCAGGAACCAACACCCTGTTTTCCGAATCGCTCATTTCTTTATCCCCGCTGCCGCTTCCCCATGCGATCCATATGCCATTAAAGGACTGCATCATTGCATCGAGCGAAGAAGTCAGACCCCCTATCGCTCTTTCGCATTTAATTTCACCGCGTATTTTTTTGTGGATATACGGTTCTCTATTGGAAACTACAATAAGTCTTTTATCCAGTAAATTTTCTATCCCATCTTTCATCTCAATTTTGTTTATCCTTCATTCCTTTTTCAGATAAACCGTTCGTATCGGGAATGGTATATCAATGCCTTCCTCCTCAAATCTTCTATTTATCTCCGTATTTAATTCATCCAGGACGGCAAATCTTCTGAAATCAGGAATCCAGCACCTTAATTTAAAATTCAGGGACGAGTCGCCGAACTCAACAAAAGAGACCTCTGGTCCGGGCTTTTTTAAAACATTTTTTGATCCCTTTGCAACATTTAGAAGAATTTTCTTTACCTTTTCAACGTCGGTTCCGTATGCCACCCCGACGCCGGTTTCTAACCTCACCTCCGGCTCCGGAAGTGCGTAATTTGTAACCACTTCCGAGATGATCTTGGAGTTTGGGATTGTGAGAATAACATTATCAGGGGGCTTTATCTTTGTGGTTCTGAGTCCAATATCGACAATATCTCCCTTGTAGCCCCCAACCTCTATCCTCTCACCCCTGACAAATGGTCTGTCAAGCAGGATGAAAAAACCCGCAAGTATGTTTGATATGGAATCCTTCATCGCAAAACCGATTGCAAACCCTGCAATTCCGAGCCCGGCAACCAAGGGCATTACATCATATTCCAGCTCGCCCAGAATGATCATAAACGCTATCAAATAGATCCCTATATTCACGATTTTAATAACGAATGGAAGAGCCTCGTCATCCAGGGTTGATTCTGTTTTCTCGGTAAGTTTTTTTCCAAAATCATCTATGACAATATCAACAACCCTTGAGATAATCCATGCAACAATAATTATCGTAACAATCGAAATGAACGTTGATATATATCCCGCAAATGTCTCAAACGTCTCAATGAATAAGTATCCGGATGCAACCTGTACCCCGATCAATATCAGGATATAATACACGGGCTTTCTCAGTGTACGAAGTATTTTATCGTCCAATTCTGTTTTTGTGCGGGCAGTAAGTCTTATTAACCATTTCTCAATAATCCAGTATGTAATTTTTGCGGCTATAAGCGATGCCAATAAGATAATTACTGCTATAACCACGTTGGTGTATGCCCCAAAATCCCAGCCCCCGATAAAATCCTGTATTAGTCCATCTATCATTTTTATTTATTTAAGAAAATATTATTAAAAAGATTCGCCCTGCGTTTTATTTGATACATAAAAACGCTCGGGTGACGTGTAATTTACAATTGAATCCGAAACTATTTTTGAGTTAGGAACTATCACAATCTCTTTACTGTCGGTTTCTATTTTTGTTGTTCTTAAGCCTATATCAATGACTGTGCCGTCGTAACCTCCTATTTTTACTTTCTCACACTGTATAAAAGGTCGGTCCATCAGTATAAAAAACCCTGCCAGAATGTTCGATATGGTGTCTTTAGCGGCAAACCCAACAGCAAAGCCAGCCAGACCTAAACTTGCAATCAGCGGCATTATATTGATCTCTAATCTATCCAGGATGATCATAAATGCTATAAGATAGATAAAAAAGGTGATCATCTTGGATGCAAACGGAATCGCTTCGTCATCCAGAGTTGATTCCGTCTTTTCTGCGATCTTTTTTCCAAAATCATCTATGATGGCGCAAACGATATTTGCTATAGTCCATGCAATCACGATGATCAGGATAATGACCATGAGACTTTCAAAGTAACCGGCGTAAGTGGAAACCAGGATATAACCAAGAGCAATCTGCAAACCAATCAATACTACCACATAATAAACAGGTTTTTTCAAAACTCCGAGTATTTTATCATCCAACTCCGTTCGTGTGCGGGTTGCAAGTCCCATCAACCATTTCTCTATTACCCAGTATATGATCTTTGCGGCTATAAGTGAGGCGGTTATAATAAGAATCCCTATCACTGGATCACTATATGCCCCAAAACCGTGCGATTCAAGAAAATCACGGATAGGGGCGGTGATTATATAACTAATAGTGTCATTTACCATTTTTTACATTAAGGTTTTATATTAAATTTGCAACAATAAAAAGCAACCTTCAGAAAGGTTGATCATCAGGTGCTATTTAGAATTTACAAAAGTAAATTCTAAATTAGTTAGAAATCTTTGATTTCTAACTGCTATTTCGCTACGCTCAATAGCACTCGTAACAGAGTATTTAAACAGAAAAAAACATATAGTTTATAGGAAAATAATTTTTAGGGTTATGATCCTAGAAAACATACCGTTTGTAATTACAATAAAAAGCACTATTATCGGTTCACATCACCATCTTCAGAACATTTGGGTGGGACAGGTCCATATCCCCTGCCCCATAACCCGTTCTTCCACTAAATTTTTTTTTGTGTTGGCGAAACTTTGTTTCATCTTCGAACTTATCTGTTATGTTTGCAAGAATCGCAACTCCCGTTGGGGTTGTGATCTCCTTTTCTGATTTTATTCTTACATGGATTCCGTGGTCATCAATTATGGACCTGGTCGCTGGGGCGATAAAGCCGCAGGAAACCTCAGAAGAGCAGATTTTTTCATTAATCAGATTTAGATCCTCAAGTGCAAGTGAAACCGCTACCGCATCTACAATACAATCCACCGCATCATGTAAATGAACCTCATTTAGATTTACATTATGCACTTTTGACTCCGCGACACCAAGAGTTTTTAAAATGTTCCGGGACAATTCTTTTGCATCCTGCGATATCTTTAGATCATCAACATGCCCGATCAGATCATCCAATCTCAGGGAGTCCGGGGTGTAAGATGAGGTAAATTTTGATGCCGTAATGCCCCCCTTATTAATCTTGCTTGCCCTGACACTTTCCACGCCATTAATATCCAAAAGGATCTTTTTGATAGCACTAACATCTGCACCCAGATCAATTAGCGCCCCTATCAACATATCTCCACTCACCCCGGAAAAGCAGTCAATATACAGCATTTCAGATAACTGATAAATTTGATCTTATAATAAAATTAAGATGCTTTTTCAGGTTTTGTTTCTGCAGTCCCCAGTTTCTTTCCTAAATCCTCCACATCTTTTGAGTAG
>MCBC01000012.1 GCA_001723855.1 Candidatus Altarchaeales archaeon WOR_SM1_86-2
ATGTTCGATAGTGTTCTGAAAGATTTTTATAAATCCGTTTCTTCTCCTTTGCTTTCATCCCATATCTTTCTTCTCCCTTTAAATTCCACAGGCAGCATTAAGTTTCTCCCGTCTTTCACGGGAATAATGAAAAATTCCTCTTCTTTCTCACCAAAAAGTACCAACTTAATCTTACCGCTTTTTTTCCCGGATTCCGGGTCAAGATACCCATATCTCACAAACCTTCCCCTATCTGCCAGACTCCTTACCTCAATTTTGCCCTTCTTACTTTTGGTCAGAACTTCCCCTGGATATTTCATCTTATTTATGATTATTATTTTAATTAAAAAAAATGATATTGAACGCGGATTTTCACATTCATTCGAAGTATTCCGGCGGGACATCCAGGAACATGGAACTGCCGGTAATCGCCAAGCATGCGGAATTGAAAGGACTCGATTTAGTCGGGACGGGAGACGCCCTCCACCCCGGGTGGCTGAAGCATATTAGAGATAACTTTACCGAAACCGAAGGCGGCATATACAAAACAAGCCATTCAAAAACTCAATTCTTAATCACAACAGAGGTCGAGGATTCCCGAAGGGTCCATCATATGGTCTTAATGCCGTCCGTCTCTTCAGCCGAAGATTTATATGAAAGATTTAAGAAATACTCCCGGGATATTGATAAAGACGGGCGCCCGAAGTTAAGGTTAGAAGCCCCAGCGATTGTTGATAATGTATATGAGACCGGAGGGCTCATAGGTCCCTCGCATGCGTTTACTCCATGGACCTCACTCTACAAGGAACACGGCAGTATAGGGGACTGTTATGGGGATGCCATGAAACATATCAGGTTCCTGGAACTCGGCTTAAGTGCCGATACTTATATGGCTGACCGAATAACCGAGATCAGTGACCTGACCTTTATGACAAACTCCGACTGCCACTCCCCCCTGCCGCACCGTCTCGGCAGGGAGTTTAACAGGATAAATATCGAAGGGGATTTAAGTTTTGACCGCATAAACGATGCCATAACAAGAAAAGGAAATAACAAGTTCATTCTGAATGCCGGTTTGAACCCCATGGAGGGAAAATACCACATCACAGCATGTACCCGGTGCTACCTGAAATTTAAACTCAACGATGCATCGCGATTTTCCTTCAGATGCCCGGATTGCAGGGGGTTGATAAAGAAAGGGGTCTGCGACAGGATAGAAGAGTTAGCCTCTTACCCAGGACCAAAACATCCGCGGCATCGTCCGAAATACATACATATAATCCCGTTGGCGGAGGTCATATCACTGTCTCTTGGAATCAAGACCATTACAAGCAAGAAAATAAAGGAAAAATGGGACATCCTGGTTGAAAATTTTGACACCGAGATCAATGTGCTGATAGACGCCGACATTGACGAAATTAAAAAGATCGATGCGGACGTGGGAAAAATAATCGGGAAATTCAGACAGGGAAGGGTAAGATACATTGCTGGAGGCGGGGGGATTTACGGCAAGCCGACCCTGGACAAAAAAGAGGGGGAAAGGTATTACGGGCTTCAGAGTTCCCTGGCAGAGTTTTGAATTTTTTTTAATTATCATATAATATAATCCAATTATCTCTAATGTTAATTACTCATCCAATCCAGTGTCCATATTTTCGCTTGAGGAAGTATCCAAATGCTGCACCAATAATTATTCCCATGACGTGGACATTATCTCTGCCGCACCTGTATATGAGCCCATCGCAAGCCCTATGCCCCCTGCTGTAAATAACAGAACAAAGATAACCACCCCTGCTTTAGTAAAAAATTCATAAAAACTCTTGGCAGTGGGTTCTATGATGATCAACAACCCGTATAATACACATATCGCCCCGGATGCCCCAACAGTAGAGTACTCCGCCCATCCGAGCAGTGGTGCTGTTATATGACATGCCCTGCATTTGCCCCGAACCCTCCGATTAAATATGCCATTATAACGCGTTTTGCTTTGATCAACCTTTCCAAATACGTACCAGCTATAAGAAGTGCAAACATATTCCAGATAAAATGCTGAAAACCCATGTGCAAAAACATGCTTGTGATAAATGTATATGGTTTTTCCATGACATATACAGGGATAAGTCCGAATTCATATGCCCACGAAGTATACCGGCAGCATTCATCAACCATGCAGATTTCCTCCTCGTAGTCCTAGGGGATGCAATTAGAAGACCCCACTGCATCATACGCCAAAGCGGTATCATCTATAATTACCAGAAAAGCGATTGCATTGAGTGAGATCAATATTATCGTTGCTATTGGCAGTTCAAACCCCCTCGTTGTTTTACATCTTATCACTTAAAATGAGTTTCGGGTAGATGCACATGCCCTTCAATTCATCCAGCAAGAGCTTAAATGCGTACGCCATTTCAACATTATGTATCGGAACATTACCGCAGGTCTGACAATACACCTGATTTTTGTCAAAATCCGTTAAAGCGAGCATTCCGCATTTTGAGCACACGGGCACAACAATTTTGTCCGATTCATCCAAGAGGCGGTCTTTTATCATCATCGCCGCTCCATACCCTATTAAACAATCCCGCTCCATTTCACCAAAACGAAGTCCCCCTTCTTTTGCCCTTCCTTCGGTTGGTTGGCGCGTCAGCATCTGTACCGGGCCGCGAGACCTGGCATGTATCTTATTAGCAACCATGTGATGCAATTTCTGATAATATATGGCCCCAATAAAAACTTCTGCGTCATAAGCCTCGCCGCTGATCCCGTCATATAAAGTTTCCCTGCAGTTATCCGCAAATCCGTGCTCTTTCAGCAGGTTCCTGAGATACTCTTCATTATCGCCCTCAAATACTGTTCCATCGATAAATCTCCCATCCAATGACCCCGCTTTTCCGCCAATCATCTCAAGAATATGACCGACGGTCATTCTTGAAGGGATCGCATGCGGATTTATTATCAAATCGGGAACTATGCCGTCTTTCGTGAACGGCATATCCTCGTGCGGCACGATCAAACCAACAATTCCTTTCTGCCCGTGGCGTGATGCAAATTTATCTCCCAGCTCCGGAATTCTTTGAGATCTTACCCGTACTTTTGCAAGTTTGTTCTTTTCTATCGATTCAGTAAGCACAACGGCATCCACAATACCGGGTTCCATATATCTCACACTTACCGATGCTTCCCTTTCTCTTTGCTCAACAACCCCATAAACCCCGATCTCTTCCAAAAATCTCGGGGGGGCAGTTCTTCCAATCAGGACATCTTCGGAATCTACATCGGTTTCCGGCAGTATTATGCCGTCCTCATCCAGATTAGTATACGATTCCCCTGACAGATACCTTTCTACATCATCATCCGGAATCCCGAACTTGTCTTTTTGCCCTCCCGGATATTTTCTTTCTTCTGCACCGTAAGTTCTGTAGAATGTCGATCTTCCCAGCCCTCTGTCTACCGAGGATTTATTAAGGATTATCGCATCCTCCATATTATATCCCTGATAGCTCATCACCGCAACAACAAAATTTTGCCCTGCCGGCCTCTTGCTGAAATCTACAATATCCACGATATCTGTTCTTACCAGAGGGGTTTGAAGGTAATGCAAAATATTTCCTCTGGTATCCAATCTTGCACGATAGTTTGAAGCATATAAGCCCAGATTTTGTTTTGCCATCGCTGCCGCCATTGTAACCCTCGGAGAAGAGTTGTGTTCTGTATATGGAGCAAAACCCGCACATAGTCCTAAAATTAGAGACGGCGTTATCTCCAGGTGAGTGTGCTCATTTGTTAATTCATCCTCGTTCATAGCGATGTAGGCATTCTCTTCCTCTTCGGCGTCTATGTACTCAACAACACCGCCTTTAATCAAATCCGCCCATTCTATTTCCCCCCTCTTCAATCTATCTGCTTCCGCCTCCGTTAACTTTGACTTGCCCCCATCTACGATTATTAAAGGTCTTAGGATTCTCCCCCTGTCGGTATATATCTGAACTTCATTATTTTCCTCCAGATAGGCAATCGACGCACCCCACGGGATCAAATCCTCTGTTGCATTATCGTCTCCTTTATGTCTTCTTGCGTCTCTTAACTGCTGAACAACTTTTTCCGGTTGAGAATGCGTGCCAATTAACTTACCATTCAGATATACATCCGCCATTTTTATTATTAATTAAGATTGAAAATAAAAATAGATTAAATATCGCTTATCTTTTTCCATTCGAATCCGAGTTCATTTAAAATTCCAATCACCCGTTCTCTATGCTCCCATTTTAAGCCCTTCCAATCCAATACCGCAAATTCCGGCTTTGGCGTTGTTTTAGAGATCATTTGCTTTATTAGATTTTTATCGATCGTGTCAACAGCATACTTTGGGGCGATATGACCCACGGATATATTTTTGATAAAACTTTTTCTAAAACTTTTACTCAAGAGTTTCGTAAAATTAGGGGCGTAATGGGGCCCGCCAAATCCAATCACAACTTTATCCTCCTTTACCCCTGAACTTAAAATCCCGTATATGGAGTTTGCCACAGCCTCACACGCCCCCTGATCGCTCCATTGCTCTTTGCTGCTTCCAACCTCAATGAAAAGAACGGGGAAGGGAAGATTTGTCGGGCCGTGATGCGTGACCTCCAACGTAACATCATACTCCTTAAGCCCCCCGTTCTCTTTCTCTTTCTGCATTGATAACAACGCTTCCCTCAGGTAAACCGCGGGTGCAATCGCCAGTTCTCTATCATTGCCTCCCGCTTCCGCAGCCCCGAAATTCCCTGTCGAATGGCATGTCAGCGTTTCTTTGCCTGATGCGGATTTATGCCTGGATGCGATAACACAGATTTCCGGGCAGGCAAATTTATTCAGGTAATCCAATTGAATCGTGTCTTCTTTGCAGCCAATAACCTGAATATCTCCCCTCTTGTAAACAGGATAACCATCAAATTCCTTGTTTGTTTCTTCAAAACCGAATTTCTCTACCAGGATCTTTGCGATGTTCTTTCCCGCCAGATCCCTCTGTGAGAATGCGATTAATTTCATTTTTCTTCGTCTTTTGTTAGGTACGCGAGAGTTAATCCTAATGCAGCACCTCCAACAACACCCATTATGGTATGTGTAATAACATACGACATATTCTGGAAAGCGTAGCCGATGGCAAATCCAATAGCTCCCCCGATGGCAAATCCAACGGCACCCGCACATGATAAATAAAGAGCGTTCTTTTTATCGTTCAATGCTAAACCTAATGCAGCGCCCCCTGTACCGCCTATTAGTAAACCAAAAACGCCGCCAAGGGCGGCATTCATGATGATACCCACGATGGTACTTTTAGTATTAAATCCGGTGGCAAGCCCGATAACGATGCCGATTCCAAGAATAATGAAAAACCAGGCAGTAAACTTGATAACCCCTCCAGCGGCAAACCCGGCGGCACCCGCACATGATAAATAAAGAGCATTCTTTTTATCGTTCAATGCCAAACCTAACGCGGTACCTCCAATGGCACCCAAAATGGCAAGCCCGATAATGCCAAGGGCGGCGGGTAAAATATCGCCCCTGACCGCATTTTCAAACGCCCCGCAGATAGATCCTCCAGCACCAAACCCAACCGCCCCATACACCGGAAGCTTCCAGTTAAATTTTGATTCCTTATTTTGCACTTTCGATATTTTTTTATCTTTAAAAAATAAAGATAAAATAAAGATAGATATGACATTGGATTTAACGGTTTTCGGAGATATTTGCATTGATTACTTCTATGAGGTAAATAAACTGCCAGGGAAGGATGAATCCGCGGAGATAACGAGGATTCACAGATATTACGGCGGCATGGGGGCAAATACCGCCATTACTGCAAAGAAGCTGGGGCTTAAAACTGCAATGGTCAGTGTTATCAGCTCCGATAATGATGCTTCCGAGTATGTAAAATATATCCATAAACATAGAATTGATTTATTTATCGAGGGCAGAATTAGCGAGTATACCACCCACTCCATGTTTTTTAAAAAAAACGACGGGGATTTTTTCAGTTTTTTCCACAGGGGAATAGCAGAAAAAATGAATGACATAAAAGTTGGTGTGGATCTCATTAAGAACTCAAAGGCGGTTTTCATGCCCCGCACATATTTAAACTTACAGAGAAGGGTGGCGTCAAAATGCAGGGCAAAGAAAAAGTTTTTAGTCTACAACCCCGGGTACGGGGTTTTTAAATTCAACCGCATCCCGGAAGAATTTTACCGCATACTTAAGAGCGTGAATGTTCTGGTGATGAACTATCATGAACTGGTTCATTTGAGAGAACTCGGCTTTGAATTGAACTTCAGATACGGCCCGGAGGTTTTTTTGGTAACAAAAGGCAGCAGGGGGTGTTCAATTTATGGCCACGGCATATATGAGGATGTTCCGGCGTTCAAAACAGCGGTTGTTGATCCGGCGGGGGCGGGGGATGCATTCAATGCCGGTTTTATTGCCAGCCGGTTAAAAGGTTATTCAATAGCGGATTCAGTTAAGATCGCTAACTGCACGGCATCGTTCGTAATTGAAAAATGGGGCTGCCAGACCAACCTTCCGTCGTGGGAGCAGGTGATGGAAAGGTTTGAAGAGATTTAGAAAAATGAGTTTACTCAACGGTAGTTCTTTTGGTTATCTCCCCGGCATAATTCGTAAGCATCATCTCCCTTGCTTTCTCTGCTTTATTTGTATGTCCCAGCACCCACATCAATTTAACCAAAGCAGTTTCCGGCAGCATGTCCTCGCATGGAATGACTCCGGCATTCAGCAGATTCCTTCCAGTAGCGTAAACCCGCATGTTCACTCTTCCAAAGATCGTCTGCGAGGTCATTGCTACCGTAACTCCGGAATCAATTGCCTGCTTTATTGATTTAAACAAATTTTCATTTACATGCCCCAGACCGGTACCCTCCAGGACTATGCCCTTATAGCCGGCATTTACCAGATAACTGATCATTTCGGGATTTAAGCCGGGGAAATACTTGATAAGGGCTGCTTTTTCCTCCAATTTTGTGTCTAATTCCAGTCTGTCTTTTTTATTTTTTTCAATAAAAAATCTATAAGAATTTGAGTCTTTAAGATACTCGATGTTGCCGTTAACATCCGCCTTTCCGAGCGGTTTATCATTCACTGTTTTGAATGCATCGCGCCTGCTTGAGTGCAGTTTTCTTACCCTTGTGCCGGGGTGAATTAAACAGTATGAATCTGATGGTTCGCCGTGCATCACAACAAAAACCCCTGCAAAATCCGCTTTTGCCGCAAATTGCGCAGCACAGATCAAGTCCATGGCGGCATCGCTGCTTCCCCTGTCAGAGCTTCTTTGAGCCCCCGTGAGGATAACAGGAGCGGGAGTTTTCAGCATAAATGACAGTGCTGCGGAGGTGTAGCCCATGGTGTCGGTGCCGTGCGTAACAACAACCCCGCATGCCCCGTTTTTAACCTCATCGTAAACCGCCCGAGCGATCTTAACCCAGTCCCCGGGATTAACATTTTCGGAAAATTTATTGAAAACCTGTTTCCCGGAGATGTTTGCTATCCCCTGCAATTCGGGAACCGCGGATATTAACTCATCCGCAGAGAATGCTGAATGAACCCCGCCCGTTACATAATCAACTTTTGAGGCAATGGTGCCGCCGGTGGCTAAAATCGAAACATTAACTTTCTCCGGATCAGACACAGCTTTCTTTAGTTCAATTTCCTCCTTTTCCCTCTTTTTTTCAATCAACTCAATCTGCGTGATTTTGCTCTTTTCAATCCCGATATTGTAGCCGTTATCCAGTTTTATCACCAAATGCCCCTTGTCAGCCAGTTCAGAGCGCGGCATTAGAATTCCCCTGTATGCCCCCTCAGTGGTTTCTATCCCTACCAAACTTCCCTCCTTGATTTCTTTTAATTCCATTTATTGTTTTATTCATATATCTTTTAAAATAAATAACAAATAAGCATGAAAAAACTCATAATATCTCTTGTATTTGTTTTATTGATCTCGAATGCTTCGGCCCAGCAGGATGTTTATCTGATAGAGTTTAAAGGCACAATTGACTACGGCACAGCAAACTTCATAATCTCAGGTATTGAAAAGGCAGAGAAGGATGACGCAATTCTGGTTATCCAATTAGATACCCCGGGCGGGCTTGTCGATCCGATGAAGGATATAGTAACGAAAATGGAGAATTCTAAGGCGCCTGTGGTGATTTATGTTGCCCCGGAAGGCGCCTGGGCGGAGTCAGCAGGGTCATTCATTTTAATGGCATCCCATGTCGCAGCCATGGCACCAGGAACATTAACAGGGTCGGCACATCCGGTTGGGTATGATCCCGAGGATGAGGTCATGGAGGAGAAGGTGACAAATGCCCTACAGACATATATGAAAGGCATAGCAGAAAGACATGATAGACCCTCAGGTATTGCAGAAAGATTTGTCAACGAGTCATTATCCGTGACTGCAGAAGAAGCATTAGAGGAAGGGGTTATAGAGATCATAGCATCAGATACAAATGAACTGCTTAGTAAGATGGATGGAATGGAAGTTGAGGTAAGTGGATCCGATGTTGTACTTAACACAAAAAATTCAAGGGTCACAAAAATAGAACCCTCTTTTAGAGATAAGTTTATGCAGTTAATAGGGAACCCCTCTATCATGTATATATTGTTCATGATCGGGATTTACGGCATAATCATGGAGTTGTATAATCCCGGGTCGGTCCTGCCGGGAGTTCTGGGGGGAATCTGCATTATTTTAGCGATCTGGGGCATGGGTGTGATTGACGCAAACCTTGCGGGGGTCGCGCTCATCCTGCTTGCTATAATTTTCTTTATTGCAGAGACCCAGCTTCCAACCAGCGGTTTATTGGCAGTTGCGGGAGTTATATGTCTCGTCATTGGCTCTTTGATGATCTCATGGAGGAAGTGGATGCCTGAAGAAGAACAAGAACCATATATTGAGTTTATTATTCCATGGGAATTGATCACCGCGGTGACCATAGTGACGGCGGGGTTCTTTTTATTTGCGGTGGCGGCGGTGATAAAGGCGATGAAAAGAAAAGTGGTGACTGGTGAAGAAGGAATGATCGGGATGGAAGGCGTTGCCGACACGGGTTTAAAGCCGCATGGAAGAGTGTATATAAGAGGGGAAAGATGGAAAGCAGAATCAACCATTGGAGACATTGAGAAGGGCGAAAAGGTCAGGGTTGTAAGAACCGAGGGTTTAAAGTTGTTTGTTGAAAAGATCTAATTAAAACTTTTATAAAAACATCAAAATTGCATTGCAATTGTGTGCCCAAAAATTTGCTTCGCAAATTTTAAGGAGTTTTATCAAAAACAAAATGGATGAAAAAGATAAAGAGATTCTTGGGCATATAAAACAAAAGAAATCTATTGCAAAGATTGCAGAGATTTTAAACCTCACTGAAAATGAGATTTATTCAAAAATTTCTATGCCGAGGGGCGAGGGGTATGTATCGGGCGCTCTGGATAACCTTCAGATAACCCGGAAAGGAAAAGATGTACTTAAGGAGAGAATTCCGGCACAAAAATCTCTTCAGCCCTCCGAAGAAATAAAATATGCCTGCTTTGGCGTAAGGTTTATCGGAACCCTCATAGATGGTGTTGCGTATACCGTTCTGCTCGTTATTTTGATAATACCTGTCTTTATTCTTAAATCACCGATTCTGATCATCCCATTAATGATCCTGTTTTTGTTTTTACCGATTTATGAAGTTGGGAAAATGGGCGGGAGAGTGGGGCATAGACTGCTGAAACTGAGGGTTGTGAGTGGGAATATGAACGAGCCTATAGGGTTGAGAAAGGCATTTGTCGGGGAAGTCATCGGCAATATATTATGCGTCTTCACCTTATATATCGGATACCTGCTTATCATATTTGATCCGAAGAAGCAGGGACTGCACGATAAAGTTGCTAATACCTATGTTATTCACAAAAAATGATTTATTTTTATTTTCAAGAATTCAATAATAAAAAATAAAAATGAGTTTATTATGGGTAATTGGTATAGTAATCGTGTTGCTGATAATTTTAGCATACGCGATACGAATCGCGAGAGAATATGAGCGGTATGTTGTCTTTCGACTTGGAAGGTTTGTGGGCGTTAGGGGCCCGGGTGTTGTTCTTATAATCCCGCTGGTTGAAAGGGTTGTCAAGGTGGATTTACGAGTTTTTGTGCTTGATGTCCCCCCGCAGGATGCGATTACACTGGATAATGTACCTGTGGGCGTTAATGCCGTCGTCTACGCAAGGGTTTTTAATCCAGAGAAAGCGATACTTGAGGTGGAGAACTATGGATACGCTACATCACAGATTTCTCAAACGACCCTGAGGAGCATTATAGGAAAGGCATCCCTCGACAAGATACTTTCCGAAAGAGAGAAAGTTAACTCAGAATTACAGGAAGTTATAGATAAAGAGACAGACCCGTGGGGGCTTAAGGTCTCTACGGTCGAGGTTAAGGATGTGAAAATTCCCGAGTCAATGTATCGGGCGATGGCCCGTCAGGCAGAAGCGGAGAGGGACAGGAGAGGAAGGATCATACTGGCAGATGCTGAACTTCAGGCATCAAAGAAGTTAAAGGAAGCCGCAGAGATCATCAGCAAGAGCCCGAGAGCCCTTCAGTTGCGATATCTCCAGACCCTCGCAGAGATCGCTACCGAGAAAAGTGCAACAATAGTCGTGCCTATGGAGTTCGCAAATATCTTTAATCTCGGTGAGGATAAGAAGAAGTAGATTTCTCTACTTTTTTTCTTTTTTCTTTTAAAATAATAATAATACGGAATGGATAAAAAGATAATTTTATTAACTCTAACACTCATTCTGGTTTCTTCGGGGTGTATGGAAACAGAAGAGCAGAAATCGGCTTTGAACGTTAATTATACCCAGAAGACCGGTGTAAATGCTGGTGAGGGCGTGTGTTCTATAGATTCCGATGAATGTGCGGATAATGCCAGTGCAAAAAAGGAAACAAATGAGCTCGAACCAGAGGAAATCCCTAAAATAGATTCTTGTGAAGGTGCCAAGGAATCCCTTTCATTGGGAGAGGATGCAATTGAAAATAAGAGTTATGATGCGGCTGTAGAGTACTACACCGAGGCAATACAGGTCGCTCCAGACTGTTCTGAAGCATACTTTATGAGGGGTTTTGCGCACGGAACCCTGGGTTTTACGGAAGAAAAAAGTGATGATTATTATAAAGCAATAGAAGATTTTGATAAAGTGCTTGAGATAGACCCCGGCAATTCCAACGCATTATATTATAAAGGATTGTGCCTGTCAAACCTTGGAGAAAAAGAAAAAGCAAAGGAGGCATATAAAAAAGCATTGGAAATTAATCCGGATGATGCCCGGGCGAAAGAGGAGTATGAAAAGTTATCCGATACTTAAGGCAAAACAACACTTCAAAACCCATTCAGCACGTGATCACAATCTGCTCGTCAAACACTAATCACCGGATTTTGTTTGCCTATAACAAAAACATAATCAGTGGGCATTTGCGTTCCGGCGAGGGTTGTCAGCGATCTTCTGGTTATTGTGCCCCCTGCTATATCTTCTATTTTGCCGGTATCCCCGCTTCTTCTTCCGTGCACAACCATGGCATTATTTCCTTTTTTAAACTCCAGGCAGTCATTTATTTTTTTCTTCGGAAGTTCAAAAACGAGCGTGTCATTTGTTTTATACTTTTGCGCATCCTTCGCGTCCACCAAAATATTACTGCCGTCATGCAGATTCAACTGCGCCTTCCCGTTCCTGATTATTGTCTTATCCTTTATCCTGCACAACCACAACTTTGATCCCCCCTCATCGATCTCCTTAAGTGCCAATCCCTTTCGAGACGGCATTGCCCTGAAATACCTCTTTGCCTTGGGTATGGCTATGACATCCATCAAACCAACCCCGTAATGAGCATTTCTTCTAACAACACCGTTAACCAGCGCCTCGCCGGAGTTGATAATCTTTTTCGCCTCCCTGGCGTTGTCCGCATATCCTAAAATATCCCTTACTACAACCATTAGAGGAATCGAATATTCTCTTGGATGGGCTCCCGGATGCTGGCTTATGATCCATTTCGGCTTCTTTCCATAGCCAGCAGCGATTTTCTTTGTATGCACCATTTTTAATTATTATTTGATTATTATTAAATAAAAACATGACAGAAAAATCCATAGCGCTGGGGGTTTGCGGCAGTGTCGCAGCAATCGAAGCGCCGAAAATCGCAAGAGAGTTCAGAAGGAGGGGCGTGGAAGTTTACGGCGTCATGTCCCCTGCTGCCCAAAAAATAATTCACCCCGATGTCCTGCAGTGGGCTTCGGAGCACGGGGTTGTGACAGAATTAACAGGTAACGTGGAGCATGTTAAACTTCTGGGTGTTGATGGAATTTGCGATCTGCTTTTAATCTGCCCCGCTACTGCTAACACAATATCAAAGATCGCATGCGGCATTGACGACACCCCGGTTACAACAATGGCGTCAACGGC
>MCBC01000013.1 GCA_001723855.1 Candidatus Altarchaeales archaeon WOR_SM1_86-2
TAAGTAATAGGAATAGATAAATTTTTTTGCCGGAATATTGGCGCAACCATCATAAAATTTCAAAAAGATTTGACCTATTACTTAAAACAGGCGGAGTTAGGGATCAAACCAGGACAAATTGTTGTCCATGCCGTGGATCTTAAAGAGCCTCCGAGGAAACCGATCAAGCAATGCAGGCATGAGGGCCGAGATGTTCATTCCACTTGAAACCAGTCTTATCTTGATGTATTATCACCCGGAACATTAAAATTCTGTAAATCAAAAACTCATCCTTTTTATATTTTAAATCCAAATAAGTAATATAAAATAAACTTTTTAAAAAAAAGTATAATAATTATCATAAAAATTATATGGCAATCAAAAATTCCTTCGGAATTGTTGAGCATTGAAAATGTAATTTTCAATACAAAAAAATGAAAACTACCGTTATCTTAGATGATGAATTGCATGCGTTTTTGATGGAAGAGGCAAAATCAAGGTATGGTTCGGCCAGGAAACTGTCTGCCTTGCTGAACGAATTGGTCAGGGCTTATTTTTTAAAAAAGAAGGATCTTTTTGGCACAACAAAAAGGTTTGATATAAAAGATGCAAGGGATGAAAGCGACCGTTTTGATTGACTCTTATGCGTGGTTTGAGTATTTTTTTGGATCAACGAAGGGAAAGAAAGTAGCGGATATAATAAGGAGCGATTCAGAGGTTATAATCTCGCCCGTAAATTTGATAGAGGTGTACTCAAAGTATTTAAGGGAAATGCCGGACGAAGCCGAAGAGAAAAGGATTTTTATGCTGTCAAGAAGCAGAGTGGTTCCCCTGGATACGAAAATATCGGGAAATGCATCAAAACTCAAGGTAAAACACAGATTGGGACTTGCGGATTCAATAATCCTATCCACCGCAAGGGGCATAAATGCTAAAATAATAACCTGCGACCAGCATTTTAAAAACTTACCGGGGGTTATATTTTTAGAATAGAGGTTTATTTGCTTTTTTATTTTGAAGAAATAATAATGTGATAATAGAACAAATGAAAAAAATTGAAGAAATAAAGGATATGCTGGCGGAGCATAAACATGAATTAAGGGAAGAATTTAAGGTTAAGGAGATGGGGGTTTTTGGCTCTTATGTGAGGGGGAAACAAAAAAAGACAAGTGATGTGGATATACTCGTAGATGTGGGACGCATAACCCTTCTTAAATTCATTGAGTTGGAAAATTATCTCAGTGATCTAATTGGAGTTAAAGTAGATCTTATTATGAAAACCGCATTGAAACCAAGAATAGGAAAACATATATTGAAGGAGGTGAGATATATATGAGGGATAACATAGAATTTTTGGATTACTACCAATTTATACTGTCTCTAATAAATCTCTACTCCTAACGATTTTGATGCTCCTAAACTCCCCCAATTCCGACAAATGCTTATCTCCTGAAACAATGTACTGGGCAGAACTCGCAACAGCGCATTCAACGACTTTATTGTCATCAGGATCGTCTTTAATTAGGTTAATTTTTTCATCCGGCTCAACAAATTCAGCCACTTCAAGTAACAATCCAATTGATCTTTTCTTTTGTTCATCCGTAAACTTGAGTCTCGGATATTCAATAACCCTTTCAAGTTCTTTAAGCAAATCATAAGACATACACAACTTTATTTTGCCATCAATACAAAGATTAAATATCTTCCTCTCGTTTCCATCCCAACCAAAAGCAGAAATGAGAGTATTTGTATCCAGAACTACTCGCAGTGTTATTTTCTCCTTGCCCATTTTATCGCTTCTTCAACATCCTTTCTTTCAATACCCTCCTCTCTAAATTTCTTTTCAATTTCCCGAGATAAAGATTCAAATTCCTCTTTTGGGGAAGGAGTTTTAATTTGTTTAAACATGATGTAATCATCTCCTCCAATCGCAATGAACTTATTTTTTCCTTTAAGCCCTAATGCTTTTCGTATTGATCCCGGAACGATTACTTCGCCTTCATCCGACATTGTTACAACCTCTTCAGCAGCCATTTGAAATATCTTCGTTATAATTGATATTGTTTTTTAAACATAAAAAACAACCTTTTATTTTTAGAAAAAAGAAAACGTTGACGAAAAGAAAAACTAATATAGTTCATAAGCATAATACAACAAAAGATTGGATGTTTGGAGAGAAGAAAAATTTTGAAATACTTACAAGAATAGAGGTTTGTGAATCCTTTCTATCTAAGGCATAGAGTATTTTAATGCAATATTTATTCCCATCAATTCCGAATCATAGAATCATATTTAACATTCGTCAGTAGGTTCTATACATAATTTCACTGTTATGTTTTGGGCGTAGTTATAACAATTCCAACATGTAACATTTATCTTTATTTCGCGATAGCCCTTAGTAACATCTTTCTCATCACCCACACACTCACCCCCCGAACACAAAGAACTTCCAACGCCAATTGGGGAAAAACTACAATTGTGTGCCAGATTTGATATGACAGTAGGCTTAGTCTCAATAACTCCATCATCGCTCCCCTTAAACATTATCCGACCGGTATTCATTTCTCCATAATTGCACACACGAATATTAATGTATTGCCCCCATCCGCTTTCTTCAACGAGGCGGGAATCATTAAAATGGAGTGTTTCATTACCATCGGTTTCAGCAACATAAAATTCTAAATTCGGCCCACGCATTTTTTTCTGATATTCCATCCAATCTTTATTTAAATTTACATTCTCATATGTAGCCCAAACCAAAAAACAAGTTGCAGCAAATAAAAAAATAGCTGCACCTGCTGAAATTAAGCTCGTGCGATAAGACCTGTTGCCAACTTCTATTTGTTGAATTTTGTCTTCTACTCTACAAAAAGCATCTCCAGCACCTCTCATAATTGAGAAATTTCTTTCATATGAAGTAGCAGGCTGAATTAGATCGTATTTCTTCAAAACTGGAAGTATTTCACTACTGAAGTCTTTATCTGTTTCTTCCTCTACCTTTTTTGTTTCAAATATTCTTTGGTCCTTTAATAAATAATATAATATTTCTCTCTCTTCCTTCAAAGAATTAATTGGAAAGGTTGACCACATCGTTCACACTTTTTCCTGTAAATTCTCTGAAAAATTAGGTCGTGCACATCGTTCACACCTTTGTAAATTTGGTGTAATCGCAAATTACACCAAATGACTACACCAAACATATCAAATGAAGAACAAAACTCCTCTATTTGGAGCTAAAAGTTAAAACGATGAGGTATCCACAGGCTTCCTACATACCCATGATCATTAAAATGATAGGAAACGCAGGAAGAGGACAACCTCACCATCCTAATCGCTGGGGTTTCATAATTTATTAGATTATAAACATATATAACTAAAAGTGTGAACGATGTCCTCGACCACCTAAATTGGAAAATGTGAACGATGTCCTCACCCAAAAAAGTGTGAACGATGTCCTCGACCCTTCCAATTAATTGTTTCCTTTTTCATGGTTTAATTTGTAAAATTTTCTGAATTGAATAGGGTATGGCATTGACAATACAAAATTATGTTGTACCTTAAATAAGACGACTAAGAACCCAACTCACAAAAATTCACCCCCTCTGCATTGCTGTCGTCCCGGTTCTTGCAATTTCCTTTATCCCGAAACCTTTCATCAGATCAATGAACGCCCCCATCTTATCGGCATCCCCGGTAATTTCAGCGGTCAGCGAGTCATGGGAAACATCAACGATCCTGCCCCTGAAGACATCGGTATACTGGATCATCTCTGACTTTTCCTTTTCCGTGGGAGTATTAACCTTTATCAGGCACAATTCCCTGCATACAGAGTTTTCCTTATCCAGATCGCTCACCCTTATCACATTAACCAGCTTATTCATCTGCTTTATGATCTGTTCTAAAACGCGGTCGTCCCCCATCGCGATAATCGTCATGCGGGCGATTTTCGGGTTATCCGTCTCCCCAACAGTAATATTTTCTATGTTAAAGCCCCTGCGGGCGAACATTGAAGATACCCTCTGTAAAACCCCCGGCTTGTGTTCAACCAGTGCCGTGATAATATGTGCTTTCATTATTTATTTGTATTATTCTATTGGAAAAATAAATATAAAAGTTGGAAAGAATTAAAGTTCTATTCGCAATCGGGATTTTTGCGATTCTTTTATCCCATGCATCTGCCGAAAACCTAAAGCCTTATCAGATAGGAAGCTCCACTGTAGACGTAAACTTGAGCAATGATTTAAAGATAACCGGGGACAACCCGGATGTAAAATGGATGAGACTGGAGATCAATATTCCCTTAAACGATCAAAACCAGATAGTTAGCGTTACCTCAAACCAGGAGTATAATGTAAATTCCAATGAAAACGAATCTTTGCTTGTATTGGAATGGCAAAATCCGCAAGAGAGGGTTATTCATTATAATGTAAACATCAGGGTGGAAAGGAACAGCTTCATTACACCCATATTGTCAAATCAAAGGGGTTACAACCCAGGGTATCTGAAGACAGGCGAACTGACCCGGTGTAACGCCGAAATCAAAAGTAAAGCAGAGGAGTTGAGCAGGGGTGCGGATAATGATCTGGTGATAATCGGGAGAATCGCGCACTGGGTGAACAAAAACGTTGAATATGATATCAATCTGTCCGGAAAAATAAAACCTGATCAGTGGGTTTTTGAAAATAAGCGAGGAACCTGCGTGGAATTTTCAAATTTATTTATCTCCATGTGCAGATCGCTTGGCATCCCGGCAAGAAGTGTTTCCGGGTTGTCATATGACGGCAAGTCGTGGGAGCCGCATTCCTGGGCAGAGGTTTTTATTGGCGATGCATGGATTCCGGTTGATCCGACCAATAACCAGATCGGCTTTGTTGACGGTGCGCACATAGTTTACAGCAGAGCACTGGAAAATGCCGAGATAAGATACGGATTGAGATGGCAGGGATCTGATATATCGAATGTCAGCGGATCAGAGCCGAGAAGGGAGATGGATTTTATCGAAACCCGTCCCCCCCCGGAATTAATCGACATCTATATAGATTTTAATCCCGATAATCAAGAAATAACAAAAGGGGGGGTAAATATAACCGCTAACCTAAAAAGTTTGAGCAATTCCCATATCGTCGGCCCGATTAGAATCATCGCCCCCACGAGTGTTATCGTTGACGAGAAAGAAAAACTGTTCTATATTGGACCAGGAGAAAAATCAAATGTTACATGGGCAGCAAAGTTAGAAAACATAAGTTTTGGTTATATCTATACATATCCTATCGCCGTGAGGTCATTATTCCCCTATGACAGGTCGGAAAAAGAACTTACCGTTAAACCTGCACCAGCGGGCGTCAGTATCGGGGATATGAGCTTTCTCAGAACGGACTATGGGATTGGCATTAATGTGGAACTCAATAATATGGGTTCTGAAAGCATGGATGTTACGGTGAAAACATGCCTTTGGGAGTCTCCGATAAATAATGGCTGCAAAGAATCTATTGTTTATCTGAAAGGTAACGCTGCGGGTACGGAATCCTTCGAGTTCCCGGTTCCGTGCGTAAATCATACATCAGAGTACACATCGGAAATTACCGTAATATCCGGTGGTGAAGTACTGGATAAAAAAAAGACCGTGGTGAAAGTCGGGAGGTGCAATGAATGCGAAATAGACCTGATTCTCTGGAAGACGAAATTTATTGCCAAAGAATGCTGGGTTTATAAATTAACAATCTACTTTATTTTTGTTGTATTATTGTCAATTATATTATATTATTATCACTTACATAATTATCAAAGGTCATAACTAATCTAAAATGCGGGTGGATAGGGATAAATGCTGTTATTGCGGCGGCTGCGTTGGCGTATGCCCCGAAAATGCGATGGAGTTGAAAGAAGTTGTATTGGAGATAGATACAGGTAAATGCAGCGAGTGCGGTATCTGCAGAAAGTTTTGCCCCCTGGGGGCGATCGACTGGGGCGACTACATAGAGGACTATCAAAAACCATTAGCCCTGCCGAGGGGTGTCCTGGTGGAATAGCTATTTCCGTTTCACCGTCATTGGCAGAACTCCCTTCTCAAATTCAATTTTTGCTATGTCGATCGGCTTTATGATCCCCGATGATTTTTTTAATTCCTTAAAATTTTTATCCGTTTCACTGAGTAATATTGGCGCACCCATTTTAATCTGCAATGCTCTTGCCCCTATCAACCGCGCGATCTCAAATTTCGTGTAATCCAATTTTTACAATTTAAACTGTATGATTTCATCTATCACATCACAATGAGCCAAGAACATCCTCCTGCAGCAATATCTTTCATATCCGAGCGAATCGAGAATGTCCTTTGGGCTTTCTCCCCTGCTTACCCCCCCATTATACCCTTCCCAGTCTTGAGCGATTGGTTTTCCGCAGGTAAAACACCTTATTGGGATGATCATTTTATTTGATATTTAATATTATTTTAAAACTTAAAATAAAAACTAAAAATTATGATGGGCCCGCTGAGATTTGAACTCAGGACCTTTCGATTATCAGTCGAACGCTCTAACCATGCTGAGCCACGGGCCCACAATAATCTTTCGTCCACGGTTATTTATTTAATTAGTAATGATTATATAAAGTAAAAATGTCAAATATTTTGATCAAATTGGGGGGAAGCGTGATAACTGATAAGTACGGGGAGTGCAGGGTAAATGAAGATAATATAGAAAGAATCTGTAAGTTAATTTCAAGATTTAAGGCGAATAATCCGGACAGCGACCTCATTATTGTCCACGGTGCCGGTTCTTATGCGCACCCGATTATGGCAAAAGCTGAAGAAACCAGGGATTTAGAGTATGGGGATCTGATTAAGGTCAGGCAGCAGATGAGCCGCCTGCAGAGTATTATCCAGAAAGCTTTAGAGAAGGAAAATCTGAGCGTTGCGCCAGAAACCCTGCCCCTTTATCTTGAACCCAGGGGTTGGAAATACATGGTTGATGACTGGAAAAAATTATCCTCTATGGGGAAGGTACCTCTCTTACACGGGAATCTTGTATTGACCGACGATGGCGGGGAAAAGATTGTAAAGATATCGGGGGATGATTTAATAAAGCAAATCGGGTTCAGATGGAAAATACCGATGATTGTTATAGCTTCAAAACACCCTGTTTGCAGCAAAGACCCGGACAAGTTCCCGGATGCAAAGCCGATCAAAGATGTTACTCCCGCGGTATTTGAATCCATACGTGATAATTTAACAATGCCAGGATACAGAGACACAACCGGGGCGATGCTGAGAAAGCTGGAGGTTTTAAAAGAATTGTCAAGAGCGGGTGCAAGCGCATATATCGTAACCCTCAAGGGCTTTGAAAATATTTTTTCTGATCCGGAAGCGGTGCTTGAGTCCGGAGAGGGGACGCGTATTATCATGTTCCCTGAGCTCCATAAATTTAACTTCAGCACCGAAGGATTTATCTACTTCCTGGAAGAGGTTTTGGATGATAATTACATTACGGAGTTTCTAAAAGAGGGTGGGGGGCATGGTATATTAAAGAAGATATCAAGAGAGTTTAAATCTTCATGCATAGAATATCCAAAAAGGGGGGGCAAAGCACTGAGACCATTGATCCTGATTGCTTCTTATAGGGCGGTATCGGATAAAGAAAGCGGTAATCTAAGCCATGTCCTTCCGGCAATGGCTGCTGTAGAGTTCTTACATAATTTCTCATTGGTTCATGACGACCTTATGGATGATGATGAGTTCAGGAGGGGACTTCCAGCACTGCATAAAATCTATGGCGAGGATATAGCGATACTCTCCGGGGACATTCTGTTGACCAAAGTTGTGGACGCCATTCTAAAGTTAGATGTAGAACCTGAGAGGAAGGAATTGATATTGAATAAAATAACGAGAACCCTCACGGATTTAAGTGTGGGGCAGAGTATTGATATAGGCTTTGAACGGGAGTGGGATGTCAGTATCGGCGATTATATTGCGATGATCACGGGAAAAACCGCCAGATTATTTGAAACATGTGCAGAAGTTGGTGCTATTTTGGGCAACGGCTCAGAAAGTGAAATTAAAGCGCTCAGGGATTATGGTTTAGCCCTGGGCGTGGGTTTTCAGATGATAGATGATATTTTGGGCTTGATTGGAGACCCTGAAATGACAGGTAAGCCCGTTGGCTCTGATGTCCAGGAAAGGAAGAAAACCTACCCCATCATTTATGCCCTCTCTAAATTGGATGATAAAACAAAAAATGAAATTTTCAGAACCCTTTACATAGAGTATGCGGACAAGGATGTGCCTCAAGAGAAACTGGATGAAATAACGGAGTTAATTGAAAATACCGGGGCGATTAAAGAAACAAAGAAGGCAGCAAAAGAGTATATAGGGGAGGCGAAGGATGCGCTGAAGGTATTGAAAGAAAGTACCGCCAGGAAGGTATTGGAGCAAACGGCTGATTCTGCATACTACCGGCTTATATAATTTCCGATAGAAATATAGAAATCAAACAATACGACTATATTTGTATTTAGAAGCAAAGGATAACAGTTTGTATTATAATAAAAAAGAAAAAGGATATGCTAAAGGGTCAAGCAGGGCGAACCACAGTGCATTATGCAGAGCACCGAAGCGCAAAGCACTCGCGACCCGAAGGTTTTGATTCATGCACCATCCACATCGAAACCCCACGGACAATTAATCAACCGAAGCTGACTAACCGCTTAGAGGCGAATTCTCCAGCACACTCCACCACCCAATGGGCGCCTCACACCAGACCACCGAAGTGATTTGCTGCAAAACCGGTATGCGTCCCTATTACACACCGATGAAGTGTCTGTTCAATGGGTTGCTTGAATTCCCCACATATCTATAAGGATATATTAAACATTCAAGTATAAAAAACCGGAAGTTATATTCATCGATAATATGCATCCCAGGCATAATTATGCATCAGGGTAATTTTTGGATTTACTTTTTAACCCGTTTATTATAGAATTTACATATAAAATTTTAACCGTTTATTTTTTTGGAGCGATCTTTGTTTCCTTCACAAAAGACCATTTTCTGTGTCGGAATTCCTCGATTAAGGTTCTCGCAGACCGGCACAGCATGCAGTAACCTGTGCTAGAAATCCTTCATCATTTGAAACAGAAAAATAATTCTCAAAATTTTTATTTTTATTAACTTTAAACTCCAATATATAATCATTTACAAATTTGAATATTGGGATAATACACGTATAATGTGATGGAAAGCGAAGTTAAGATTTTAAAGGCGTTGGCGGATGAGACGAGGCTTACCATAGTGGAAGTTTTAAAGGGCGGTAAAGAGAAATGCGTCTATGAAATCATCCCGGTAACAGGCAAGTCCCAGCCAACGGTCTCGCAGCATTTGAAGATCTTAAGAGAGGCAGGCATACTCAAATTCAGAAAGGGGCCTTTAAAAGAGCCGGGCACACTCAAATTCAAAAAAGGAGTCAAAGAAGAGGAAAAATACTGCTACTATTACAGCCTCAAAGATGAAAAAATCTTTGAACTGATAAAGGATTTAAAGGAAATTGCAGAAAGAGTTTAGTTTTGCTAATAGATTTTAAATTTACTGAGGGCCTGTTTTGAAAAAATCGGGAATTACTTACAAATTAACTGCTCATGAAACACCCTCGGAAGCGTTCACAAGAAAACCACAAGAGCATATTCTCCATGCTGTAATAAAATTATTTGAGCGGTAATTAATATTAAAAGATCCAATAAAACCAGGGGGGGAATTAAATCAGGAAATCACAAATTCATTTTGCAAAAGATTATATTCTTTTTAAAAAAATAAATTCACATCAACAAAGTCTCCCTTATGAAGGTCTGTTTTAGTGATCACATAACCATCAGAAACAAGTGACCTCGGAGACGATGCAACAACAGAAACATTGTACGGTTCATTTCTTCTGAAAATATTTAGCGGAGAACCCTCGCATCCCATGGGAATTGCTTTTCCGTTTTTTATCTGAACGAATACAACATAATCAAATCCTGGAGTGAGAATATTAATGTTCTCAGCAATCGGATATTTTCTTGTGGGTCTCGGAGGCGCTCCGAAGAATCTTCTTAAATTTAATTCGATTGCGATAAATGCTCCGGAGGGTTTCCCGGGCAGCCCGAAAATTAATTTTTTATTTATTATTCCAACGGCAAGCGGCTTCCCTGGACGAGTGTTCACTTTATGCATCACCACTTCTCCCAATTCGGAAATCGCATCTATGACATAATCCTTTTCCCCTACGGAAACCCCACCGGACGTAACCGCCATATCATACTCTGTGCTCTCAATAATCTTTTTCTTTACCTGTTCAAAATCATCGGGAACGGTGCCGATAAATGCGGGGTCGCAGTTAAATTCTTTTAAAAAAGCCATAATCATTGGCGAGTTTGTATCTCTTATTAAACCGCTGCATATTTCATTCCCGTTGGAAAATACTGCCACCCTGAATTTTTTATAAACAGAAATTTCAGATACACAAAGACCTGAGAGTACCGTTATATCCTGTGCTCTTATTTTATGTCCCTTTTTTAGTATAATCTCTCCTTTTTTATAATCCGTCCCGGCGAAAATAACATATTTTCCTTCTTTCAAGGGAATTCCATAAAGGAGATTATCATCCTCTATTTTTGAATCCTCCACCCTGAGAACGGCATCAGAGCCCTCCGGAAGATAAGCGCCAGTTGCAATTCCCATCGCTTCTCCTTTTTTTATTCCATATTCTTCTTTATCGCCTGCATAGATGCTGCCTGCTATCTTTAAAGGATAGGAATTGGTATCTTCCGACCTTACAGCAAACCCGTCCATTGTGGCAGTGTCCCTTAAAGGGGATTCGTATTTAGATATCAGGGGCTCTGCGAGTTCCCTGCCCAGAGAATCCACAACTTTTACCTTTTCAATTTCTCTTTTGAAGTAGAATTTCTCCCTTAATTGATCCATAAATTTACTGGATTCTCGAAGGGATATATTTTTTCTTTCCATTTTATTTTTTCTCTGTTGTTTTTGCCTTATCAACATTATCCATCGGGCTCTTATCTTCCGGGAACTTTCGGGCATCAGGTTCTTTTTACATCATTTTTTATAAAATAAATTAAAATTAAAATAAATGCACATCCATCGATTTGAATATAACGTAAACCTCATCACCTTCGCTTAATTCTTTTTCAAGGTATGCCCTGCGAGTTAAGAGCACGGATAACGGGATACCTACATCAACCACCGCTTTGATTAAAATACCTTTGTCCAGGGCTTCAGTGATACGACCCTTCAACATGTTCATGTCCGCATAACATTTACACACGTCCTTTGACAGAACTATATCCTCCGGGCGGATGGAAATGTAAGTACTTCCTTCCTTTTTTGTTGTGGTAGAGATATCAGTAATCATTCCATTGATTCTAACCATGGATACTTCATCCCCAATTTTCGATGTGCCCTTGAATAAATTATCCGCTCCCACGAATTCTGCCACAATCCTTGATTTCGGTTTTCTAAAGACTTCGTCCGGGGGCCCGATCTGCACAATCTCTCCTTTATTCATAACCCCTATCCTGTCCCCCAATGATATTGCTTCTTCAAAGTTGTGGGTTACATGGATTGTTGTGACTTTAAGCTCCCTATGGATTCTCTTCAACTCTATCCAGAGTGCCTGCTGTGTCTTTGGATCGAGGGCGGATAAAGGCTCATCAAGCAGCAGTAACGTAGGTTTAACTGCCAATGCGCGAGCGATCGCGACCCTCTGTCCTTCACCCCCGCTTAAAGTTGAGGGGTCGCGATGAAGTAAATTTTCTATCTCCAGCAGGTCTAACATTTCCTTTAATCTTTGATCAATCTCAGCCTTTGAATACTTTTTGATCTTCATCCCGAACTCTATGTTTTCTTTAACCGTTAAAAACGGGAATAAAGCATAGTCCTGAGGAACATAACTCACCCCCCTCTCCTCGGGCGTTAACATTGTTGCATCCCTGCCATTTATCCATATCTGCCCAACTTTAGGGTTGTGAAGTCCGGCGATACATTCAATCAGTACGGTCTTTCCACTGCCTGTTGGGCCAAGCAAAACGAAGTATTCCCCTTCCTGAATTTCTAAGTCTATATTTTCAAGGGAAAAATCCCCTAAATCCTTAAAGAGATTATTAATGCGAATCATATTGACCACCCCCTACCAATAACTTTTCTGATTGTAATTAAAGCGATCATCGCTATTGCTATGAGTATCAATATTACGGTCATTGCTTTCTCGACATCGGCAGTTGCTAAACTTAAAAATATTGCTATTGGCAAAGTTTCTGTCTTTAGTGCTGTCGCACCCGCTAAGGTAACGGTTGCGCCAAATTCTCCTATCGCACGCGCCCAGGTTAAAATTCC
>MCBC01000014.1 GCA_001723855.1 Candidatus Altarchaeales archaeon WOR_SM1_86-2
CTTAATGCTGCCTGTGGAATTTAAAGGGAGAAGAAAGATATGGGATGAAAGCAAAGGAGAAGAAACGGATTTATAAAAATCTTTCAGAACACTATCGAACATTTCAAATTTTCTGATCAAATTTTCAAATTGTTTTATATGCAAATTCAAATTTCAATTAAAAATGAATAAAAATACCCTATATTTTTCAAATTTATATCATTTATTGGTGTAATTCCTATTTAATTCTTTAAATAGTATGGGCCAAGTTTCAAAAGTATTAAATAATCAAGATGGAAAAACTCACGATCGCATCATCTGCCCGGCTTCACATGACCCTGATAGACTTAAACGGCTCTCTCGGCAGGGTGGACGGCGGAATCGGGCTGGCATTGAAAGAACCTGAAATTGTGTTAGAGTTTTGCAAGAGCGGCGATTTAGAGATTTCTGGTGTGGAAGGAGAGCTGTTTAATAGGCTATCTAACGCAGCATATCAATTAATGGACCGCCTTAACATTGAAGGGAGTGTATCAATAAATGCCAATAATGAGATACCGGAGCATTCCGGCTTGGGCTCTGGAACTCAGTCCCTGCTTTGCACAGGATATGGAATTTCCAAATTATATGATATTGACATGAGCATTAGAGAGCTTGCCTGTATCCTAGGCAGGGGGGGAACCTCGGGAATAGGAACGGCAGCATTTGAAAAAGGCGGGTTTATCGTGGATGCAGGGCACAGATTCGGGATGGGTTATAAGGAAAAATTTGCTCCGACATCAGCGTCAAAAGGAATCCCTCCGGCTCCGGTGATCGCAAATTATAATTTCCCGGATTGGAATGTTATCTTAGCGATTCCAGAGGTTAAGAAGGGATCGCATGGGGAAGAAGAGGCTCAATTATTTGAGAAATTATGTCCTGTTCCGCTTCGAGAAGTGCGGGAGATCTCGCACATTATCCTAATGAATATACTGCCGGCAATAATCGAAGAAGACATTAAAACCTTTGGGGGGGGCGTAGAGAGAATGCAGCGGATTGGATGGAAAAAAATTGAGATAGAATACCAGCATCCGGTGATCGCTAAAACCATGGAAACCATGAAAGATTCAGGGGCATTTGGGGTTGGGATGAGTTCCTGGGGGCCAGCTGTATTCGGTTTTAGTGATTCTGAAAGGGAATCCCGGCAAATTCAGAAAGAAACACGGAGGTTTCTGGATGATTCCGTGAGGGGAGTAACACTAATTACAAAAGCAAGGAACAAAGGAGTTGAATTATAGGATCAGATTTTTTTGTGACTTTGAAATCAAAAGAAAAATCAAAAATTCATGGTGATTTTTTTGAAACAAAGAAGAAATTCCTGATTTTTCGCAAAACTGCTAAAAATCTTTTTTGAAAACAAAAGGCAAATCGACCCGCTGGGAGTTTATTTTTATTTATGAGATGTGTATTATATAATAATAATCAATTATGTCTTCAAAATTGTTTCATAAGATTATCACGAGGGAAAATGATACTTTAGATACGATAAATGGGATTATTGGGGGTAAGAAACCAGGGGCATTGATTCTGGAAAGTGGAAAACCCGGTGGTTTGCGCAGTCAATTAAATATGAATCAGAAAACATACTGGATAGCACAAAATCTTGCATTGAATGGCTGGAAAATTGACACGTTAAAGCATTACAAAGGAAAATTGCTCAAGGTCGTTTTATCGTTGAAATGACATACCCGTAGATGCTTTTAAGGGCAGAGGGTTTCAAATACCGTGCAGAGTCTTTTGGCATGGGCGGCAAACGCGGCTCAATTGCCGGATAACCATGCTTGAGGGATAAAGACGCAAACGGGGCCGGGCGCCGAGTGAGGGGCGCTTTACAAGGTGGAACCTTGTCTTTCGAAGGAAAGATAAATACCAAAATGAAAAGGAGGTAAAAAAAATGGCAGACAAGAGTGAGAAAAGGACGTGGACTGCAGATCAGATCAAAGAGCAGATTCAGAGGATCCAAAAGGTGATCGAGATGCAGAAACGCGAGAGCATGGACGAGCACTTCACCGCAGTCACGCCGGAGGATATCAAGAGAAAACTGAAGCGTCAAAATTCCCCGATGATCGTGTCGCAAGGATGGAACTCCACGACCCCTGGAGGGACAGTGAAATATAATCTCGGTATCTACAATCCAGACCCGACACAGGCCATCTGGCTATTCGCGCATGTCTGGGTCGGCTCCGGCAATGTCGATCCAACGGTCGGCACGTTTCTGCTGAACGTCGATACTCGCTTCCCCCGCCTGACGCAGCCGAAGTTCGCGGGACTGACGCTGGCCGCCGGTGCCTCGGCGACGCTTAAATTCGCCTTGAAGGTTCCGACCACAGTCGAGAAAACGAACTACCTTGGAAACAGTTGCCTGATGCGGTTCAACTGGCACGATGTCGGGAAGTATCTTGACCGCGGTATCTTCGTATTCGCCGTCTCGTAAGAACAGATAGGGAATTCAAAGTGAGAAGCCTTTTTAAACTGCCACCAAGCAAAACGGTCGCCTAACACGGGGTTGCCGAGACTTGCTATGCAGCAATGCTTAAGGGTTAGACAAACTATGTGAAATAGTGGCTAAAAGATAGGGAGGGGCACATCCTCTCTCCTTTTATTTTTTATTTAATTTTTAGATCAAAAAAAAATTAACTGACTCCGAACTTTTCAAGATATTCTTCGATTACCTTATCATCGCTCTCTTCACTGATCACCGCACCTATTGCTAAATTCTTCACCAATCCGCAGTTTTGTCCCTCTGGTGTCTCATTCGGGCATATCCTCCCCCATTGAGTGGCGTGCAAATCGCGGGCTTCAAACCACGGAAAACTGCGGCTTAGAAGGGAAGTCACCCTTCTTCTCTGAGATATCGAAGACATGTAATTTGTTCTGTCCAGCACCTGGCTTATGCCCGCTCTTCCACCGCTCCAGTTCCCTGTTCCAAGTGCATATTCCATTCTCTCGGTAAGGGTCTTACTTCTTATAGCGATCGCTATGTTTACCTTTCTATTCCTGGCGTTCTGTTTTTCCAATTGATATTTAATGTCCCTGCACAGGGTATTGAAACCAACACGGAATAATTCTTGCAGTAGATCGCCTGCCAATCTCACTCTTTTATTTGAATAATGATCCTTATCATCCGGCTCTCTTAATCCTAGATCAAGCTCTATAACCTTTTTTGCCATAGTGCCGACGTGGGGCAAAACAAAGTTGTTTAACACCTGATGGGCTCTAAGGGTCTGATATTGCTCGGCATGCCCGGAGCCAACTCTCTTTCCGATATACTTAAACGCATCCTTGGGGGCAAGCGGATCCAATTCAAGATTTGATAATATCTCTGGCTTCGTAATATCATCAAATAACTCCAGTATTTCACCGTGATCTAACCCCAGAGCTTTCATCAAAGTGGTGAGGGGGATATTTTTTGGGACTCCGGGGAATGATACAAACAGGGTTATACCTTTTGCACTTTCCTTTTTCTCTACAACCAGGCGGGATCTAAAACCTCTTCGTGTGGAAAATACCTTCGCCGAGAATATTTCTTTTCCGGCAGTGGCTCCCCTCGTAACCTCGATTCTGTTTGGCGCTAAATCCTCAACCACAATCACCACCCTCTCTGTGCCGTTAACTATAAAATACGCACCCGGGTCCTCAGGGTCTTCTTTATACTTAATCAATTCCTCCGGGCCCATTCCATGAAGCAAGCATCTCTTTGATCTCAGCATAACAGGAAATTTCCCGATAATTGCATCTATGGGTCTTGAATCATATAAGAAATCCGGATTATCGATATCGGAAGCGGATAATACTTCAAATTTATACTTCTCAGCAACCCTTTTTCTTTCTTTGTTCTCTGTTAAAATCTTTATAACTCTCTCACCTTTCTTATACTTGACCTTACTGCTGCCCCTGCCCCTGCCCCTGCGGGTCAGATCGGAATTAATCTGCATCGCCAGTGCCACAACTTCATCTTTAATATTATTTAGGTACTGCTCGCCCTTAATGTCAAAATCAACCACCTCTAAGACCTCCATTAGTTCTGGATTTTCCCATTTCCTGACAGCCTCATATGTTCCGGGAGTTACATATATGCGCGCGGCTTTTTCAGTTAGGTCTTCCAATCTGCCCTGTTCTTTGACCTTTAGAAGAAAGTCGGAATTACAAATGGCGTCTTTTTTTTGTCTTTCAATAAATTGTAAATAAATTGGCGCGGAGTATGTAAAACCCCTGAGTCTGCACTCAAAAGGGTATCTGCTCACGTCCCCCTCTGCCTCGCTAACCACCGGCTCCCCCAACCTTATCCTGCCAAGTCTAAATTCATAACCCGGGATATCAACATCTATTTTACCCCTCTCGTCAATTACCTCCTGCAAGCCGTGCTCAACCAGATCATTGTAAGAAGCTATTTGAAATCCAACCAAATCATCCTTTTTTATAAAATCACTCATCCGCAACATTTTCATTAAATATTAATTGTTTGGAAATAAAAAGCGATTACTTATCAACAACAACTCTGTAATAGACTGATATGCCAGCGGTTGGGCTTTTTCTGGTTATCTTTATTATATCTCCAATCTTTGAGTTTATTTGCTTGAGTGCAGGGTCGCTTGCCCGGATTTTCGGTAATTGCTCGGCGGTTATATTATACTGATTTAATACTTTTTCAGCATCGCTCTTCTTCAATACCTCGTGTTTTGGAACCGATAGGTGAGTCATTTATTTTTTATTATATTAATAAAAATAAAAATGAAAATGAAACCAGAAGCAATTAAGTTGATAATTCTACTGCTTGTATCCGCCGTAGCGTTTTATTTCCTCCTGCCGTTCATAGACGCAATCCTCTTGGCAGCGGTTTTCTCTTATGCTTTGCTTCCTGTTGTTAAGAGAATGGAGATTTACATTCCGGGTAAGCATTCGCGATCTGTAGCGATCTCCATTATATTTCTCCTATTTTTGAGCATTGCCGCTCTTGTGGGCATAAAGATAAATACTTACCTTGTTACTCATCCGGCAGAACTCAGCGATATGGTTCATAAGGCTCTTTCTGCCGCCACGGAATCCATCACCCCCGCCCTGGAACAATCAGGTATTAAGGTGGATGATATTGTGCAGGAACTCATGGATATTTCAGCACAATTTGTGCATAAATTGATCGCGATCGGACCGGAAATTTTGATGGAAATGTTTGTGTTTTCAATATGCCTGATATACTTTCTGAAAGATTATGATAAGACTGGAAAATATATTGAGGATATTGCCCACCATTTCAGAGGATTTAAGACCAGGAAATTACTTGATGAAACGCATTTAACGATGGATGCTCTTGTAAGGGCGTGGCTTATCATGGCGATAATAAGGGGGTGCATGGGGATGGTGGGTTTTATTATATTCGGGGTCCCGCATGCAATCATTTTGGGATTTTTGCTCGCGGTTATGGAACTGATGCCTCTGATCGGCGCGTACTTCGTTCTAATTCCTGTTATTGTCTATGAATTTGCAGTTGGCAATGTTTTCGAGGGCATAGGAATTATGGTATGGGCCTTTATATTCTTGTTCCTTATTGCGGATTTTTACATACGCCCGAGAATAATTACGGGGTATACAAGAATACATCCGGCAGTAATAATAATCGGTTTTCTGGCAGGGGTGGAGTTTTTAGGAGTGGCGGGGGCAATTATAGGGCCGATTATTTTAGTTCTCTGCTTGAGAGTTGTTGAGTTCTTGATCGATGAATGAACCTGCTTTTATATTTGTTTTCATAAATATAAATAATTTAAAATGAAGCAGGTAAGATTTCACGGCAGGGGCGGGCAGGGAGCTGTAACGGCTGCTGATGTACTGGCGGTGGCGGTGTTCAAAGACGGAAAATACTCCCAGGCATTTCCCGCGTTTGGAGTTGAAAGGAGAGGTGCTCCGGTGCAGGCATTCGCACGAATTTCGGATAAATTTGTAAGGGATAGAAGCCAGATTTACGAGCCGGATTATGTCGTGGTTCTTGATCCCACGCTCATTGAAATCGCTGGAGTTACTGAGGGCTTATCCAAACAGGGGAAATTGGTTATAAATTCCGAAAAAGAACATGCTGTAGACGGCTTTGATACCTATTTTGTTGACGCCACACAAATCGCTATCGATAATTTAGGGGTTCCGATCGTAAATACCGCCATGCTCGGGGCATTTGCCGGCGCGACAAAGGAGGTAACCTTTGAGTCGCTGAAGGAAGCACTTATGGAAAGATTCGGCGGGAGATTGGGACCGAAGAACTGCAAGGCGGCAGAGATTGCTTATAAAGAAGTTAAAAAATTTTGAATAAAGCATGGGTTTGAAGATGAAATGCTCCGGGGAGTTAGGGAAATTATTGATCCATGGGATATTGATTATGTGGTTGTAAACTACCCGGGGGTGGATCACTCCTCAGCGCTCCCGAAAATAATGAATGAAGCAAATAATGCAGAAATAATTTCTGAGATTCCGAAGTCGATACCGAGAAAGAAATATTTTATGATTGAGGACTTGATGGAGGATATTGCCAAATATATGAGGTTTCCCTCGCAGAATTGGATTTGTTTCTGTGGCATGCAAAAACCGGAAGGGTGCTTAAATTATTTTTCTTTTTATTTATATATTTAAAATACTAATAATTAATTAACTACGAAAAAAATAGTTAAAATAAGTGACAATTATAAAAATTGATGACGAAAAATGCAACGGCTGCGGAATATGCATGGGGGTATGTCCAAAAGGACCTAAAATATTTGAAATAAAGAATATGGAGGGTAAAGAAAAATGCGTTGTGCTGGACGCAAGTTGGTGCCAGGAATGTACCAATTGTGTATCAAGATGTCCAGCGGGTGCGATAAAAATTAATTAAAAATGGCAATCAGAAAAATAATAAAAATCGATGAGGAAAAATGCAATGGATGCGGGAAGTGTTTGCCGGCTTGCGCTGAGGGAGCAATCAAAATAGTTAACGGGAAAGCGAAACTCATAAGCGAGAAATACTGCGACGGTCTTGGAGCGTGCATCGGTAAATGCCCACGGGGAGCAATAACGATTGAAGAGCGTGAGGCAGAGAGGTTCGATGAGAAAGCGGTGGAGGAGCACCTTGCAGAAAATGAAGGACGTGAATCCGAAGCATGGGTATGCCCATCTGCCGTTACAATGCAGTGGGAGAAAATTAAGAGCGGGGATGAGAACATACATGGGCAAGAGCAGAAATCGGAACTTTCACAGTGGCCCGTTAAACTGAATATTGTTCATCCAACTGCCGGCTATTTCCAGGGTGCTGATCTCGTGGTTGCCGCTGACTGCGCACCAGTTGCTTACGGCAATTTCCATAATGATTTTTTGAAAGGAAAATCAATTGTCATGGGATGCCCGAAGTTTGACGACATCAAGCATTACATAAAAAAATTAACCGAAATTTTTAAACACTCAGGTACTAAGAGCATAACAATTGCAAGGATGGAAGTCCCGTGCTGCTCGGGACTTACATTTGCTGTTGAAAATGCACTAAAAGCGTCAGGTAAAAGTATTCCTCTAAAAGAAGAGATAATAACAATTAAAGGTAAAAAAGAATAAGGATGACAACATTTAAATGCCCCGGCGCATCGAATATTATACGACCCAAACCGGGTTATGTAAAATGCCCCGGATGCGGCATTGAAGTTGAAATTTGGAGTGATGAGTTAAAGGGAGAATGCCGTAAATGCGGGAAAACAGTGTTTAAAGAAGAGACGCCGTCGTGCATGCAATGGTGCAAGTACGCACGGGAATGCGTGGGGGAAGACAAATATAATGAATATATGAAAAATAAATAACTAATATATCGAAATGACTCTCATTATTTCAATCTACGGAAAAGGAGGAACAGGTAAAAGCACAACGGCGTCAAACTTAGCAGCCGCGTTTTCGCAAAGAGGAAAAACAGTTCTCCAGATCGGCTGCGACCCAAAACACGATTCAACATTCCCCATAACCCATCATCTTGTCCCGACGGTAACGGAGGTGCTTGATAAACATGATTTTAATTATGACGACGTAGATCCCGGGGAGATCATACATTACGGGTATGCGGGCATTGCTGCCGTGGAATCCGGCGGACCGGTTGCGGGCGTCGGCTGCGCAGGATACGTTGTCGGCGAAACAATCCAGTTACTGGATGATCTGGGCATATTTGATGAGTTTGATATTGTCTTGTTTGATGTCCTTGGGGATGTAGTATGCGGCGGCTTCTCGGTTCCGCTGAAGCATTCGGATTATGCCTGCATTATAGCGAGCAATGATTTTGACAGTTTATTTGCTGCAAATCGTATCGCATCTGCCGTTGTTGAAAAAGGAAGGTCATATCCCGTGAAATTCGCAGGGATAATAGTCAACCGCTGCAATGATATTTCTCTTGTAGAAAAATTGGTTGAAAAATTAAATTCCCGTATAATAACAACAATAAAGGAACACATGGTTATTCACGATTCACGGCTTGGCGGGAAGACTATATTTGAAATGGCTGAGAAAGACCAGGGTATCGAGAAACTAACATTTCCATATCTTGATGCTGCAGATTACTTGTTGAAAAAACCTGATGTAGGGAAAGTAAGTCCTTTATCAGACAGGGACGTTTTCAAACTGCTTACGAAAATGAAATTTAAAAATGACTGACCAAACCACAAATATTACCCGTGAAAACGGGTGCTATTATTCATGGTGCCCCCTGAGCTGTATTGGCCCCCTTTCAAGAAGAATCAAAAATTCCTATTTTATAAACATTGGAACGCGAGAATGCGCATATTTTATCCAGATGGGGCTTTCAAGAAGAGATGAACTTGACGCACCCTTCTCGTTTGCGATACTTGAGGATGCAGACATTGGCTCCGGGAATATTTTTGAGCCTTTAAGGGGGCTGGTTGGAAAAATACATGGCGGGAGCAAACCGGAAGTGATATTTCTGATGGGTTCATGCAGCACCGAGATCATGAAGTTTGATCTTTTTGAATTATCCCATAAATTAACCGCTGAATTTAACATACCTGTAATTCCCGTGCAGACGAGCGGAATGTGTAATTCACAGGCAGATGGGGAAGATATGGCATTAAGCGGGCTTGTTGATTTCTGTTGTTCCCGGTTCACAGGTGCCGAATTAGAAGATGAAACAGAGAAGGTTGTTTTAGTGGGATCAGTTTCAGAATATACCGCTCTGATGTTAAAAAATGAAATGAAAAAATTTAGGATCCCGTTTGCAGGAATTTTCCCGGGAAATAATATTTCGGGGACTTTAGAAATAAGTAAAAATATGGGTAAAAATTCAATTATCGTTCCTCTGTACCCCTATCTTTCCAAAACCATTCGCAAAATTAAGCAGAGATATAAATGCAAAATTTTTAACACAACATTTCCCATAGGGCACGACGGGTCAAAGATATTCTATTCAGACCTGTGCGAACATTTCGGGGTTTCTGCAGATGCCGTTTGTGATGCTGCGGATTCTGTATGGAAAGACATGGAAGTAAAGGCAAATCTTCTCAAAAACAGGAAAATATTCATTATAGGCGACGGCTTGTTTGAGATACCTGCCGCGCGATTCTTTTCAAATATCGGTGCAAATGTCGTGGAGGTCAGCACGCCGCGCATAAATCCCAGTATGGGCAAGGAACTTTCAATTCTTGAACCAGGCATTTCTGTTGTGGAAGCCGCCGATGTTTTTTCACAGTTTAAAAGAATTGAAAGAGAAAAACCGGATATGGTCGTTGCTCATCTTTCACTTGCACGCGCCTTCCAGGCGCAAGGATTTTTAACTTTTCCAACGGTAATATACATGAGATCAGAGTTTCTCGGGTTTTCAAATGCCAAACATCTTGTCGAATTTGTGCCCCACGGGACAGACATCGGTGTCGGGCTTTTCCATCCGAAAGGTATCAGTGAAGAGAGGGCATTTATGAGGGAAGTTACAAAAAAGGTGTCTGAGGGGGTGGTTAAACTCAGTAAGGAAGAAATTGAGAAATACCTTAAGGTATTGGATAAGAAATGAAACTCGCAAACTGGATTTATGAAGGGCCGGCATTCTGGGGGGTATCCAGGATAACAGCAAGCATGAAAGATGCGCAGTTGTTGGTATACGGTGCAGTGGGGGACAGTTATCCCGTATCTGAATTATCACTGGCATATAAACTTCTTGATGTACCTAAAATTCGAACGACTCAGATTGGAAGGCGTGAACTTTCCGGTGGAGCGGGAAATAAAATTACCGAGTGCTTGGATAAAATACACACCGGATACCCTGAAGATTTTATTATGGTCGCCCCCACTTCAGCCGTGAGTTTGCTGAAAGAAGACATATCCGCTTTAATTAGAAATTTCGCAGGGAGACATAATGCAACGGTTATAAACTCCCCCGTTCACCCGCTTCATGATTTTGAATATTGCGCTGCAGAAAAAACTTTGCTGCAATTAGTCCGGGAATTCATAGGGCAGCGCACGGTGCGATATGAACGTTCATCAAACCCGTCGGTTAATATTATAGGTCCGACACTTTTAGGTTTCCATGCTGAAGAAGACCTTGAACAGATAAAAAATCTTATGCTCGAACTCGGGATTGAAATTAATGCGATAATCCCATTTAACGCGCGGGTCGATGATTTTAAAAAAATTCCAGAGGCATGGTTTAACCTCACTACATGTCCTGAAATTTCCCTTGCAACGCTAAAATATCTAAAAAAGGAATTTCAGCAGCCGTACGTTCCTGACGTGCCGGTTGGAATTGAATCCACGGATAAATTTATAAGGGATATCGGAAAATTGATTAACCGGGATTTCAGCACGTATGCGGGGGGGGATAACAAAATAGATTTAAACGGCAAATATGACATGCAAATTCTCGTTTTTGGCGATTATACACATGCGGGGGGATTAGCAAAATTTTTGTCGCATGAAACGAAAGTAGATCTCGTGGCTGCCGGGACATTTCTAACCGGCTGGGGGGGTAAATTCAAAGAGAAAATAAACCATAACGGCTGTGATATTTTAATCACGGATGATGCACTTGAAATTTCTCCACAATCTTGGATTTTCCATAGTTTTTCTATGAATTGAGTTAACAAATATCATCTTAGGAGTATGTTTTTAGTCCCTATGTTCCATTGTATTTAATGATGCTTCTAAATTACTACACTTTTTAAATACGAATTCTAATAGATATAAAAATGACCCCGAAATTGGTAAGTATAACAGAGAAGCAGATTCGAAAAGCTCATGAGCTCGAAAACATATTTAAAAAGTTTGAGAGAAGTGGATTGCCCGTGAAAAAATTTTGTGATGTGAACAATATACCTAGGGACAAGTTTTACTATTGGAAACCAAGGTATGATGATAAGGGAATTGCGGGTTTAATTGATCAAAGGAAAGGCACTATCCACAAGATCACCGATAAGGAACGGAAATTTATCCAGGAAACCAAGATTAAGGAGCCATATAAGAGTGGGGCAGATATCGCAGACGATATTTACAAGAGGTTCGGGAAAAAGGTCAGCTCAAGTCAGATAAATAGAGTAACTAATGATATGTGTCTGAACGATTCTGTTGGGAGGAAACCCGGCAAGATATTAAAAAAACTACTAAGGGTGTTTAATAATGTAATTGCAGGATATGGATTGGTTTTCGGAGCCATGAATGCGCTTGACGGGGAGAAAATAATACTTGACACAACTTTACAATCTCTTGAAAATATATCGGATAATAAGCTTTTAGAGAATAGCAGTTTCAGATTGCACAAACATAGAACTTCTACACTTCTCAGATACATACGAACACTGTTCTTATTACCGCTATTGGATATGAAACGTCCGATTGACCTCACGGGATATGAAGGCAAAACATTGGGTGCGTTAACAACTTATTCCGAAGAGTACTCTGGATACAAAACAACTGATCGATTTCTTAGAAATGTAACCGAGTTAGGCATCAGTGAGGTATTGGGTAAGGAATTAGCCAGGAAATATTGTAAAACATTTTATGGTGTGGGATTTAAAGATGGGCTTATCATCTACATTGACGCCCACATGAAAGTGGTGTGGACAAGCAAAAACATCCCTAAAGGAAAGCACGGGATGATGGATAAAGTAGTAACTTGCCTGAAAGAGTTTGTCATAAATGGTTCTAAGGGTCATCCGTTAATCAGCAGCACCCACCCGGGAGATAGGCACATGACAAAAGAGATATTCAATGCAATTTCAAGATTGGAAGAATCTGTCGGAAAGGAAATCGTCAAATTGGTTGTTTATGATAAAGAAGGCAACAGTCTTGACATACTGGAAGAGTTTGACAGACTCAACCAGAACAGGGAGAGAAAGATGTATCCTGTGTTTCTATTCAAACAAGACAAATATGATTCCGAAGATGATTTCAAAGTGAGATATTATGAAAATGGTGAGCTAAGATATAGAAGCGTCAAGGAAGAGGACTATGTGATTTATAAGGCAAACAAGAAAGGAGAGGTTGTGTCAAAGGTTGCATTGACCGAGATAGACTACAAACTCAAGGAAAACAAAAAGCGGAAGAAAAATAAAGAGGTATTTATGGTGCCCTGCGCACTGGTGAAAACTGTGAAGGATGGTAAACTAAGTCCCGTGGGTACCTTGATGCCTTATGAAGAAATTGAAGATCCAATGAGCATTCCGGATATTTATTATGCGCGCTATCCTAATCAAGAGGCAGTATTCAGATCCATGATCAACCATTCTAATCTAAATGTCAGTTATGGTTTCAAGAAAAACCTTGTTGAGAACAGAACTGCTCTCCGTAAACTAGAGGATGCTACGAAGTCGTTAAATCATAACGAGAAAAAATTAGGGACCGCTAAGAAACACCTTCAGGATGTTCAAGACAAAATGCTTCAGAGGATGGAAGATAAACAACAAAAATTGATGGTGTTTAATGCAAAGATGAATGATATCAAGAATGCATGGGAATCAGAAAAAGATCAGAAACAGCGTTCTAAATTAAGAAATGAACTGGATTCGATCGAAAGAGAAAAATCCGCATTTGAAGATAAGATAAGTGATGAAATAATGTGTTTGGAAAGAGAAATGCTGAACCTTACTCAAAAGAAGAAAGCATTCACAACCATTGTGGAGAAAAAGACAAACGAGGTGGAAAAGTACAAAACCAAATATGAAAATGAACTCTTATATGAGATAGACACGGAAATGGATCATCTCATGCTAAACTTTAAAATACTCCATGAAAATGCCCTCATGTTTGCAAAGGAAAGGTTTTTCCCGGAAGATTGTGATTTAGGTATAGATCTTTTAATCCGCTACTTTTTCACACACTATGGCGATATTAAGATATATGGTGATCCTAAAGGCGAGTTGATGGTATTTGTGTTGAACAGATTTGACAGCGAAGAACACGAGAAGATGATGGAGCATGTATGTAAGAAGTTCAATGCATTGAGCATCAGAACTGCTGATGGTTTATTGCTTAGGGCGATGATCAAAACAGAAGGTTAGCAAGATTGTCGGAATTCAAATGCATTATTAAATGAACAAACACATATGAAATCAAAAGCGTAATCCTGAGAGGATATTTATCGGCTAAATTATGGGAAATTATGGGAACATTAATGAATTACGGGGAAGGATCAAGATGTTTTTTCTTTCAGTTGTATTAGATGCTGTGTTATTTACCTTTGGGATTACATTTGTTATCTGTATATTTCTAAACGGAATGTATATTGCAGAGATATTCGTTGATAAAAAGCAAGACAAACTTTATTTACTTGCAACTAATTTTTTTAGAGCAGGGTTTGTACATATAATAGAGGTATTTATAGTCTTTTTTTATGCAACACCATTTATATTTCTTGTGATGGTTGTACTTCCCTTTTGGCCATGGATTTTCTCAAATATATGGATCCGAATCATAATCATTGTAGGGATGGCTGCAATTATGCTGATTTTTATTAAGAGACATTATAAATTTTTGTCCAGACTTGAGGGCTTAATAAGAATGGATGCAGGGGGGAGAAGAGTAGAGATAATTTTGATTACGTTTATAATTTTTGGTATAATGATGATGGTTATGATTAAATTTTTCTCTACCTACTGAGTATCTAAACTATAATTTTAGTACAATAAAAAAATGAAGGATATATTAAAAGCAACTCGGCTTGAGTACAGGCAGGTTACAGAAAGCAAGGGGCATATACTTCTTTTGTTAATACAGCCGGTTTTAATAATCATACTCTTCGGTGCTGTGTTACCTTCTGAGCACTCTCAATATCCTTACTATAGGCATACTATTGCCTCGATGCTTTCCATTGTTGTTATTTTCATATCAGCCCAGATGACATCATTGAGAATAGTGACCGAGAGGGCACCTTACGGGCCCCTGTCCAGAGAGACTTTGGGGATTGGAAGGGCGAGCATCATACTTGGAAAATTAAACGCAAATTTTCTGTTCGCTGGTATCCAGTCCATACTTATTTATCTGATAAGCATAAATGTTTTTGAGATTGAAAACTCAATACTAATCCTGATTGTTCTGCTTGTAACCTCATTTTTCAGTCTGTCCATGGGTCTTTTATTTTCCGTTTTTGCAAAAAATAAAGACCAGGCATCCCAGTTAGTCATGCTCACCGTGCTGGTGTTTTTAATTCTGAGTGGTGCGATAGTTGAAATCCCACAAACCAGCATACTCTATGATGTATCTCAAGAACTTCCGATGACCCTCTCCCTTAATTCGCTTGTAAGTGTAATGAATGCAGAGAATGACATATCATGGAATCTAGTCAAGATGCTGTCTTTTGGAATCGCCTGTTTATTACTCGCAGCATTTAAATTTTCGATTGAGAAAGGATAATTATAGTAACTCCTTATGGATCAGATATTATGTAGCCATGGAATCAAATGAAATAAAGAAACCAATAGAAGTAGAGGATGAAGCGGAATCTAAACCAGCTGATGGAGAGGGGCAAACTTCCTCTCAGGTTTCAACAGAAGATGAACCAAAAATAACTGGGGAAAAAGAAAAAGTAGAGATTCCACAAATACGGAGCAATTTATTGAAAGAACGATTGCAATACTCGCTGGCAACGGCAGGTATATTGTTTGGTTTGGCGGTGTTCATGTTTCATCACTTTTTTATAGCCCCTGGAATTGAGCCGCCATTTGGAGTGGGATCACCCACTGCGCTCTTACATGCTTTTATAGTTTCAATGTTTGTTGTAGTCATACTTTTTGCATTTCATATCCTGTTAAGTGGGTTGCTAATTGCGGACATACTAACTGATACTTGGCGGAAAAATATTGAGATAGTGGCAAATGATCTCTTTAAAATGGGTTTCCTTTATTCTGTATTTTTTACTATTGTACTACTTGGACCCCTATTTATATTGCATGTTATTACAATGATCTTATTAGTTTTATTTCCATATTTTAACATCCAAGTATACTCTGTAATCTCTTCACTCCTCTGGATAATCGCCTTCTGTTTTTCTTCGATAATATTGTTATTATTAGTCAATTACTTTGTAACCAAAATAAAATACTTCAACAAAACGCCTGCGTTGGGAAGGATAGAACTTGTAATACGTGTGATATTACTAATGTCTCCTATGTTACTCATACTTATTTTTATCCCAGAATACCTCTCAGATTATATGCAGGATTATGATGTCACTCT
This sequence comes from Candidatus Altarchaeales archaeon WOR_SM1_86-2, assembly GCA_001723855.1. The sequence goes on from MCBC01000014.1 coordinate 15,676, forward strand.
TGACAAGATAGTTTACACATCAGGTGTTGATGAATATGTGATTATAACTATTAAAGGTCCAAAAGATATATGCCGCCCTCAAGTTTCGTATCCCTATGGATGTAGGTGTTCACCACGTGTATGGGTTGAGAAACCAGATGGTGGGAAGCAGATGCTTAGATTCGATGAAATTTCTAACGGAACATACATTGCAACATTTGATCTTACGAATGCAACAGATGGAAAATATACTGTTCATATAGAAGATTTTGGAAAATTTCAAACGAGCAAATCTTTTTTGGTAGTCTCTTGAGAATCCTATAGGGGTCTTTTCAATTGTATTAAAAACGCCTTAGAACTTCTGCTCACAGAAAAAATATCAGCAAACATTCAGATCCAGGAATCTTTCCGCATTATAAACTTTTGCTTTTATCTGGGGAAAGCGTGAGAAATGATCTATATTTTCGGTTATTAAGTAATCACCGCCCGCTACCAAGAATGTAGCCGTGATCACTACATCTTGGTATTCAATGACTTCTCCTTTGGATATAAGGTGTGCCATAAGTTCACCTGTTTTCTCTGCGATCTTAGCGTTCATATCGATCCATTCAAATTGTGCCAAAAGTCTTCTTGCCTTCGCAACAGCATCCTTAGAATCCTTTTTCAGATAAGTGCCTGTAAATATTTCCGAAACAGTTATAATGCTCAATAATAACTTTGCATTTGCCTTTGTTAGGCGTTTGCACATATCAATAACATTTGGATTTCCCCTATCTATTCCAACCAATTCGGTGGTATCAAGCAATACTATCATCATATATTTATGCTACCCCCATTTCCTTAAGCCTGTCACTTGAATCCTTTCTAAGTTTTGAAAGGATTTTATTAAAGTTCTTTGGCAAAAAATCCCTTGCTTCATCCCAGACCTTCTCGTCTTTCTTGGCTATCATAATCAAATCCCCTGATACATTCAATGAGAGTGTATCCCCGTCATGAATATCCAAGGTATCCATTATGCCCTCCAATGGGATTCTCCCGTGCTTAACAACAACTTCTGCCATAATAACATTTATGATTTAATATTTAAAAAGATTTATTGATTTCAGAGAGATCTATGAAAGTTATGTAATGCCCGTTGGGGTCTGGGAGGTGAGGGAGAACGTAAGGCATGCTTTTCTTAACCCCCCGAAGAAGTTTAATACGCTGAAGGAGGCGCTGGATGATATAAATACTCGTTTGATGCATCCGATTGAGGAGTATGTTAAGAGGAGTGAAATTTTAAGGCAGAGAAGGTTGAGCGAGTGGGTCTGGAGGTGAAGATATAACGCCCCCCAGAGCCAGTCAAAAGCCCCGCTGCCGCTTAAAGGAAGGATAAAAATGCCGGGAATATGCCGTATTTTCAGAAGAACTTTTTTTCTCTATTCCTAATTAATAACAAGATGAAACTCTTCCCGTTCCCGCTGATAAGAGAAGGGCAGAAAGAATTCATGGAGGATATAGAGAAAGCGTTAAGGGAGAAAAAACATCTGGTAGCGCATGCTCCAACGGGAATCGGGAAGACCGCTGCTGTCTTGGCGCCAGCACTTTCATACGCCCTTGAGAATAACAAAACAGTGTTCTTTGTTACCCCAAAGCATACGCAGCATACGATAGCGGTAGAGACATTAAGGAAGATAAAAAATAAGTTCGGGGTTAATTTTATTGCGGCGGATATTATAGGAAAGCAGTGGCTCTGCCCGGTAGAGGGGGCAGGCGAGTTGGACAGCAGGGAATTTAATCAATACTGCGCTACCAGAAAAAAAGACGAGACATGTAAGTACTACAATAACGTAAGAGGGGATGAAGCAGGTAAAAGGTTATCAAAGAATGCTTACAGGGTGGTCGAGAAAATCAAGGGAAAACTCATGCATTCGCATGAGATTAAACTTTTGTGCAGGGAAAACAGATTGTGCCCCTATGAAATCTGCATCGAGGTGGGCAAAAAAGCAAATGTTATCATAGGCGATTATTACCATATATTTTCCCCAAGGGTAAGGGAAGCGTTTTTGGCAAAATTGAATAAAACCCTCGACAACAGCATTTTAGTGGTGGACGAAGCCCATAATCTGCCTGACCGCATAAGAAAAATTTTAAGCTATAATCTGGGCGAGTACGCGCTGCGAAATGCCGTAAAAGAAGCGAAAATGCTTGAAGAGCATTCTCTGGAGAAAGATTTTTTGGATATAACCGATATATTAAAGAGATTTGAAAAAAAATTAAAGAATGAGCGGTTTAAAGAAACAAGCATAAAGAGAAAGGAGTTCATAGACGAGATAAATAAGATCACAAAACGCATGAACATGAGTTATAAGGATTTCTATAATATGATCGACTCCTTTGGAGATGATGTATTGAAGACGCCAAACAGATACCGCTCTTATTCAAAGACGGTAGCGAAATTTATTGAATCATGGGCTGGAGAAGATATGGGGTTTGCAAGAATATTCAAGAAAGATAAATCACTGCTTTTGATCTATAAATGCCTTGACCCGTCAATTTCCTCAAAAAGTGTATTTTCAGATGTCCATTCAGCCATCTTAATGTCGGGCACGTTAATTCCATTGGGTATGTACTCTTCTGTCATGGGTTTGGAGGGGAGGGTGATCGAGAAGGAATACAGATCGCCGTATCCCAGAGAAAATAAACTTGCCATAATTACCCCCGGGATAACAACACAGTGGAGAAAAAGGGGCGAAGAGATGTATGAACGATACGCCGCAGAGATTGGAAAAATTATTAACACGATTCCAGGAAATGCAGCGGTCTTTTTCCCGTCATACGGGCTTCTCAATTCCATCCTAAAACATTTTGAAGATAAAGTAAAGATAAACAAGGAAATCCTGGTTGAGCACCAGGATATGAAAAAGGAGGAAAGAAACGAATTATATAACAGGCTGGTGAATTTATCAGACAAGGAAGGAGGAGTGTTGTTCGGGGTCCAGGCGGGCTCCATGTCCGAGGGAATAGACTATGCAAATAATATCCTTGATTGCGTGATCATAGTTGGCTTACCTCTCGGCGTTCCGGACCTTGAAACAGAATCCCTTATAGAGTACTATGATTTTAAGTTCAACCGCGGCAGGGACTTTGGTTACATTTACCCTGCTATGGTCAGGGCACTGCAGGCAGCAGGCAGGTGCATCAGGAGCGAAACGGATAGAGGAGTGATAATTTTGATGGACGAGAGATTTAAGTGGAGAAACTATGCCAAATGCTTTCCAGCGGACTTTGATCCGGTAGTGACATCTAACCCTGAAGTCTGGGTTAAGAGGTTTTTCAGGGGATAACCTGTTTTTTCATTGTTACAAACTATATCTGTTGCTTCTATAAACTATACTCGCAAGGCATTATGGGGGGCTGTAAGCCCCCCAAAATCCATTTTGATGGTCAACCTTTCAGAAGGTTGTTTTTCATGAAAAAATTTCTTTAAGTTTCACTTCAAATAATTTTTCAACCCACCTTTTCCTTACTCCACAGGATTCGGGGTTTAAAATCGTTCCGCTGCTCTCAAAAGTGTTTCCCATGCAGCCGCCGCCACAAAAGTTCCTCCATTTGCAATCCTTGCATTCGTCTATATTCAAAGGTCTTTGAAAGCATTCTTCTTTAATCTCTTTAATTCTTTGACCATATACGATATCCTCCAAACTGTTTTCCCTTATACTGCCAAGACAATATTCAGAACCAAAATGGAAGCACTGGCAGGGATAAACATATCCATCTGGATCGACTCTGAATTGAGTACCTATCGAGCATCTGTGAGGGGTCCCGGGATTGTTTATATTTATAGAAAAACAGTCTGCAAGCAGATCCATCTTTCCCCTCAATTCTTTTGATCTTTTTGAAACAAATTCCCAGAACCACAGCATTTCATCATCGGAAAGCCTCAGTTCACCCCATTTTTTCTTTGCTCTTCCTGATGATGAAAGTGGAGGGAATTGAATCACTGGAATCTGCCGATCCAATGCAAAATCTATTATGAGGGGGATCTCATTAACATTAGGTTTCATCGGAGTACACGCTATCACAATATCCTTTTCCATACCTTCATTGATAAGATTATCCACCCCCCGGACTGCCAAATCAAAACTACCCTCACCTCTGATGCGGTCATGGGTTTCTTTACTTGCCCCGTCCAAGCTTACCTGTATTTTGATCGGCAGTTCAGAAAGTATCTCAGCCATTTTTTTATCTATGAGAGTTCCATTGGTACCTAACGATACCAATAAATCCAGTGATGCTGCATGTTCTATTATCTCGATACAATCATCTCTCAGCAAGGGCTCACCGCCCCCCAGGGCGACAGATATTCCACCTGAATCTTTAGTGGATTTTAGCAATTCTTTTATTTCATTTAATGTGAGTTCGCCATCATTTGCTTCCCCTGCAGACAGATAACAATGAATACATCTTAAATTGCATTTTTTGGTTATCTCCAAAGCCAGACCCCTGAATTGGTTTTTGCTTGATTCTTTAAGGGGTTTTTCATATAGAATCTGATTTCTTTTCATCTCATTTAAGAAAGAACTAACAACGCCAAAAGAATCTTTATATTCTATATCATGCCTGTCTGCAATTATCTGCGAAATCTTTTCAATGGAATTTTTACCATTACACAAATTTAATATTTCCAAGCTGTCCTCATTAACAAAAACCCAGGAAGGCACATCTGGATCCAGGACAAAGAAAATTTTTTTATTATTTTCCCTACCAACTTCTTCAATATAAATATTCTTGGATAATCTAGGGGGGGCAGATATATTCATTCTCGTTATAAAAAATAAAAAAGGAAAAAAGAAAAGGTCACTTCTTCATACCTTTTCCTTCCATCTTTCTCATCACATCCAATGCACGCAGCATCTCCGGTGCGGGGATTCCTATCCACCACCAAGGAGGCCAGATAATTCCGGGTGTAGGTCCCCACGGCGCAATTATTATCCCTGGAAGAGGTCTTAGTTTTGCCCTTATACCCGGCTCTGGAGTTGGATATGCATATATTTGAGGTCCGAACCCGCGGATTTGTTCTGATCTCTCTGCTACAGCCACCTTCTGTGCAAAGATCGGCGTTTCAAAGACACATGGAGTGAACACGCAGCCCTCATTTTCTTTAAACTTTATTCCATGTTCTTCAAGAATGCCAAAGATAGTTTTGCTGAATTCTTTTAAAAGTTCTTTATTCCCGACTATCTGTCTCATAAGACCTCTGCTGGTGTGCCAAGGCTCCGGGTCTGGCTCAGCGATTTCTGTTATTCTAAGATCCTCCAGCACGCGCAGAGTGTGCGGATCCATCCCCCCACACTCTGGTAAGCATTTCATAGTTATTTCCACGGGCTTCCAGGGCGAAGGGTCTCCATGCATTACTGATTCCAATTCCATGGCTTTACGCGCATTCACCATAACTTCAGGGGCTTCGTCCGGACTCATGGTAAAAACCCTTGGTTCAAAGACATAGCTCATACCCTCAAGTTCCACCCCGTGCTTTTTAAGAACTTTATCAGCAGAGTTGCTGAGTTTCCTCATCAGTTTCTCGTCCTTTGCGATTTTCTCTTTGAGTTCATCGCTCTTTTTTATATCCCATCTCATTTTTTGAAATTTTTAAGAGATATCTAAAATTATCTCTTCATATATTTCACCCGTACTCTCTCATCACATCCAATGCATGCAGCATCTCCGGTGCAGGTATTCCTATCCACCACCAGCGATCTATAATTATTCCCGGTGTTGGCCCCCATGGTCCAAATATTATCCCGGGAAGAGGCCTTAATTTTATTCCTGCAGTTAACCAGGGATCTGGATGTGGATCAGCGTACACCTGGGGTCCGAACCCGCGGATTTGTTCTGATCTCTCCGCTGCAGCCACCTTTTGCGCAAAGATCGGCGTTTCAAAGACACATGGAGTGAACACGCAGCCCTCGTTTTTTTCAAACTTTATCCCATTTTCTTCAAGAATGCCGAAAATAGATTCGCTGAGTTCCCCTAAAAGTTCTTTATTCCCGACTATCTGCTTGATAAGAATCTCACTGGGATGCCAGGGCGTTGGGTCAGGACCAGCAACTTCAGATATTCTAAATTTCTCCAGAACATCCAGAGTGAACCGGTCTAATGGCCCGCATTGCGGTAGACATTTCATAGTTATTTTCGCGGTTTTCCAGGGTGCGGGGTCCCCATGCCTGTACGAATCCTCTATAATCGCTATAGCCATGGCTTTACGCGCCTTCACCATAACTTCAGGGGCTTCTTTCGGACTCATGGTAAAAACCCGTGGTTCAAAGACATAGCTCATACCCTTAAGTTCCACCCCGTGCTTTTTAAGGACTTTATCAGCAGAGTTGCTGAGTTTCCTCATCAGTTTCTCGTCCTTTGCGATCCTCTCTTTGAGTTCATCGCTCTTTTTTATATCCCATTTCATTTTTTGTTTTTTTATTTCATTTTTTGAAATTTTTATATTGAATTTTTCTGTCCTGCCAGCCTCATATCTTACCTTATCTTCAGTTGTGTGAATTACCTCTCCCCCCGGATTTTTAATCTTGAGGTAAATATCCGGCTTTTTATCGAAGAAAAGTTCCCGGAAATCTTCTTTGTCGTATTTGATTTCGAAATTCCCGTTCTTATCGGTAGCCACTGTTCCTAAAATGTCATCAAAAAATAGATCCTTATCAATCGCTTTAACCCTTAAATTAGGAATTCCTTTACCTGTTTCCTTTTCCATAACTTTTCCATGAATTTTAAAGGCCATCTCTCATTATTTGAATTTTTGGTTTCCTAGCACGTCCTTTTATAATAGACCCAGTAGTAAGGCGAGGTGGGATCAGGGCTAACATAACCGTAACCAGATAAGTGGTCATTGTAAGTGTCTGTGCCTGATTGACCGGCATAGATGACTGCGTATTCCCTGCTTGAATCAAAACATTCTTCACAAGCCAATTTCCACGCCGTTCGTATGTCAAAAAGAGAATCACTCATCCAGGGTAATTTAAAGGACATCCAAAAAGCAAATCGGGATCCTAAAGGCGGTGTTGAACCTTCAGTATTTGTATGAAATCCAAGCATCATGTGGAGTCCGTTGAAGGCGTCACACCAAACTGTCCACTCAAAATTTGCTCGCATAGTTTGGCATGCATGGAGAGCTATCCAGTTGAGGATGCCATCGCCCCATCGGGCATCCTGTGCCCGCATCTCGTGGTCATCGACTGCAGAACCAAACCAAAAGCGACCTGAGCTGCCGTGACCGGCAAAGAATGCAAAGTGCACATTGTCGGCCCAGAACGAATCGGTGCCGCCTCCTGGAGCAGTAGCGAATTTGAAGTCCTGCTCCCATGCAGCATCATTCCCCCAGTCAAAACGACTTGACCAGTTGGGCAAGCCTTTGATATAGTTGTTGAATCCTTGGGCGCTGGTATCGGTTCCGCTGATGTCGGCCAGCCCGGGTAATCCGTGATAGATGTTGCACCATTCTACTCCCACATACGGGTCCTCAGGGTCGTTTGGCGTCGATTTCTTTTTCCCCGTTAGTTTTGTCCCTTCCCGGGGATGAACTTTGACCAGCACATGGTGTGAGTCCTGCATCCCGTGGGCATCTGTGACTGTCACCTTGATGGTATGCGATGTTACACGTCCTCCGCGATGGGCGATAGACAACTCTTTTGTGCTCAAGACCTCTTCGTCACTGAGATGACCATCCATATTAGAATCCCAACTGAATTTGAACGGCGGAGTTCCACCTCTGAGGTCGCAGGACAGCTTCAGAGGCTCTCCTTGTTTGATTTCGATTGGAGAGGAAGGGGATTTGATGGTGACGATCGGAGCAAATGTAGTGGCGGGCAAGGGGTGTGTCTCAAATTCCACCCTAGTAGGTTTATCCTGACGCTTACTCTTTGCCGGTGCCACCAATTCAAATACATAAACTGGTTGAACGAACCTGCTATTCAGCACACAGGACTCGGCATGGTATGCAAAGTTTACACCCTTAACCTCAATTCCTTCCAATGATACGCCAAGTTTATGGCGGAGGACATCCTCTATATCCCGTCTGGAAAGTGCGGGAAATTTCTTGTGTTCATGGACCGTTCGCCAAGCGTGGAATAATCCGATCACTTCACCTTTATGGCCAATAAACACCTTGATTTTGGCGCCCGGACCATATGTATTGATGTTGTTAAGTGAGAAGCGAAGGTTGACACAGACATTGTTGAGGTATTTCGTCCTTTTTTCACGCTCTTTGCCTTCCACTCGTTCGGATATGTTAATATGCACGCTATCAAGTATCGCGCCCTTAGGTAGCCATTCGTTTCGTTTCAGATATTCTTTAGCGATCTTGGTTGCTTCATCTTTGGACGGTAACTCTGGTTTGTAATCCGGGTGGTTGAGTTTGGCAAAATCGGCGTACCAAAAAGCTCCACTGCTTTTATATATTGCCGACACCCGTTCTTTCTGGGAAATGATATATACATCATCATTCGATTGTATATCGCCGTTTATTTCAAACCGCTTTGCCAATTCATAGAGCATTTCACGTTTAATCTCAGGCTTGTCCGTTTCATAAACTAAAAGGTCCTCTTTAAGTCCAATATCTATATTTTTTGGCCATTCCATTTTATTTACCTTTTCATTTTTTATATATCTGTAGCATAAATATATAAATATATTCTATGAAGATCGATTTGTTTTTCTTTTTTCAAAAAGGATTTTTAGCAAGTTTGCGAAAAATCGTAAATTCTTTTTTGATTCAAAAAAAGACACCAATTTTTTTAATTTTCCTTTTTTATTCATTCAACAGATCTGGTTGCAGCCTCTGCTATCAACAACACAGCAGAGACTATGTTAGCAACCAATGCACCGAATGTTAGCCCATATATGGCACTCTCTGTCGAACCCGCTGTCATATTGCTCACATCCATACCCTCAAAAATTCCTAAACTCAGGCCAAGTATGGCCGCAGGAACTATGTGCAGAACCGCTGCGATGCTTACCGCCAGCGAAACCCTTCCCATAAAATCGGTTTTTAATTTCCATTTCACCACAAGCGCACATAGATTAAATACCGCCGCTATAACCAATTCCCAGACATCGCCGCTCACAAGGAATCCAGCGTTTGTTGTGAGTGCTGTCATTAAAAAGAACGTTATCCAAATCAATAACATATCATTTCTCCCGATCATTTCTATAATTGTACTGGCGCTCCCGAATAAACTCTTAAGCCTGTGGAGGTTATTTCCATTGAATGCACATCCTGGCTGTGATCGGTGCCCTGCATTTTACGTACCTCTAAACCCCTCAGGCGCATGTAATCTTTTTTGATATAATGAAGTAATATAACACCATGCGCAACAAATTCCTCCACGTTAAACCCGCTCATATGCTCATCCACCAGGTCTGAAGTCATCAGGGTTGTGCAGTTAAGACCCCTAAGCAAATGTTGTAACTCCCCCAAATCCGATCTGAATTTAAAATCACTCTGGTACATCGACCCCATTATGGATATCGGATCAATGACTATTCGCTGAGCCTTTATCTCTTCCACTGCGCTACGAATTCTATTAAAGAACTGGTCTATATTTATCTCGCCCTCGGATAAACTACCAAATTCCGACATATCCAATCTCATCAATCTGAGTTTATTCTCTTCCTCCAGGTATGCGAGATCCCAGCCAAAGTGCAACATATTCTTTTTTAGATCATGGATATATTTTTCTAATTGAATAAAAACTCCCGGTTCATATCGATCAATGCCGTCAACCAGAAATTGTATTCCAAATGTTGTCTTTCCTGTCCCCGCACCGCCGCTGATTAGCACGGAATTACCTCTCGGGATGCCCCCGTCCAGCAATTCATCCAGTCCGAGAATACCGGTCTCAACTCTTTCAACATAATGTGAGTTCATTTAAATTTATTATTTACCCTTTACTTTTTAAATTAAATTATTACCTCGATTTAGTTGCAGCCTCTACTATCAACAACATGGCAGAAACTATATT
>MCBC01000015.1 GCA_001723855.1 Candidatus Altarchaeales archaeon WOR_SM1_86-2
CATGAAACTAACGCCCATCTCTCCTAAAAGGTTAGAAAAAAAGATCAAGAAACCGGGATTTGAACCCGTAAGGCAGAAGGGCAGCCACGTATTTTATCTGCATTCTGATGGGCGGACTACAAGCATCCCTTTTCATGGAAATCAAGAGATTGGACCTGTCCTTTTAGAAATATTAAAGGAAATTGAACTAACTCGTGAGGAGTTTAAAAGTATCTGATGGAAATGGAGCGCGAAGGCGCGTTCTACGGGATGGATCATGTTCCGCTGAAGGTCAGGAAATTCATTGAGCAGCCATTTGATTTCGCTAAATCTGATGCTTATGCGCTTGAGCGGTTGCTTGAGAGGATTAAGGAGTTGGGGCGAATTATTGTAAAATCCCCAACCGATTGGTGGATGCAATCAATTTTTAGTTTTGAATTTTTATATAACTGAATTCTAATATATTATAAAATGCAAACCGCATCATTGAAATTAATTGAAATTAAAAGAGATTTGCCTTTGCTTTCCGAAAAAAAACTGGATGAGGTAAAAGATTTCGTGGACTTTATTCTGTTAAAATCCCATGTTCGGAAAAGAAAGATTATTAAATTAAGGGGGATCTGGCAGAATAAAGGGTTTGAAAAAATTGATATAAAATCTGAACTAAAAAACATTAGAGAGGAATCAAGTGACTCGATATTGAGGAAGAAAATTTAGCGTAAAATGGAACATGCTGCCGACACCGTAACCATAATCAGGCATTTCACAAACACGGGAAAAATCGGCAAAAAAGCAAAATTAATACTTGATGGTGCGGAAAACGGGGAACACCATGTTTTTATTTCTGTTATCTCCCTTGTGGAAATTATGTATTTATCTCAAAAACACAGGATTGACATAGATTTAGATGAAACACTGGAGATAATCAATAATTCATTAAATTATTCAATAGTTGATCTGACGCCCCAGATTGTAAAGATTGCTGAATCAATCGATTACCCCGAGCTTCATGATAAGTTGATCTTATCCACCGCAAAATATCTGGGAACTCCTTTATTGACGGGTGATAGGAAAATACGGAATTGCATGAAATTGAAACCATCTGGAAATAATGATTTTGACGGTTATGTTTACCCTGTCCGGGGTGTATATCCATAAATCTTTCGCATCCTGCTCGTTCATCAAAACCGCAAACCTGCCTTTTTCGACATTGAGTATTTTTACCTCTAACTCATATTATTTATTTTAACTAACCGCCTAAATTTAAATTAGTAAAAAAAAGGTTTTTGCAATGGTCAAGAAAATTGAATGGTATCACGAGTTTATAGACGAAAATTATATCCCAAAATCCGATGACATAAAAGTTCTTTTCTACTATGAACCCGCTGATGGCGTGACAAGAGAGGATGCAATCGGGAGGATCGCTTCCGAGAGTTCTTCCGGGACCTGGACGACCCTGGCGAAAATGCCTGCACTTCTGCCAAAAACAAAGGCATACGCTTATGAATACACTGGCAATTATGTAAAAATCGCTTACCCGGGTATTATTTTCGAAGAAGGCTCCATACCGGGCTTACTGGCTTCGATAGGCGGGAATATTTTCGGCATGAAGGCTGTCAGAAATCTCCGGCTGATGGACGCAACTCTTCCTTTGGATTTTATAAAACACTTCAAAGGGGCTTATTACGGCAGGGATGCCATAAAAGCGATTTTCAAAAAGACGCGGGGACCGATAACCTCGGTCGTTCCGAAGCCCAAGCTGGGGTATACCGCAAGAGAGCATGCAGAGGTTGTTGCAAACTCGGTCTGGAGGGGGGGCATGGATTGTGTTAAGGATGATGAAAACCTGACGGACCAGAAATTCAATAAACTCGGGGACAGGGTGAAGCATCTCGCAAAAGTGCGGGATAAAGTCATGGCAGAAACGGGGGAGGTTAAGGATGCCTTCATTAACGTAACCTCCCCGGACCTTAAAGAACTTGAAAAGAGGGTAAAGCTCGTTCACGACCACGGCTTCAATTATTTTATGCTTGATGTCGTTGTTTCCGGTTTCGGGGAGGTCGGAACCGCCTGCGAACTGGCTCATGACTACAAGATGGCCATTCATGCCCACAGGGCAATGCATTCAATGTTCACCAGGAACAGGTTTCACGGCATGACAATGCTGTTTTTTGCAAAATTGCTGAAGCTGCTCGGCGTTGACCAGCTGCATACTGGAACTGTTGTGGGGAAGCTTGAGGGTCCTAAAAAAGAGATAGCTGCGATAAAGGATACGCTCATAAAAAAAGATGTCGGGGGGATAAAAAACATGAGAATGCCGCAGGAATGGGGTAAAATTAAGCCGATCCTTCCCGTAGCATCAGGAGGGCTGCACCCTGGCATTCTTCCCGAGGTCTTTGATATTTACAATACAACTGATATTGTCCTGCAGTTAGGGGGCGGCACGCTGGGGCACCCGGACGGCATAGAGTCAGGGGCAAGAGCAGTTGTGCAGGCAATTGAAGCATATAAGGCTGGAATAAAATTGGATGAATATTCGGAAACGCATAAAGAATTAAGAAGAGCGTTAGAAAAATGGAGGTATCTTAAGCCAGTGTAACGAAAAAAGCCTATTCCATAGTAATCAATATAACGGGGATTAATAAATCGTAATTTTGCTGGAAAAAGGTATTTGGGATTTTTTATGCAGGTTAAAGCCAAGATGTTCAGGGATAAACGATTTATGATGCATACCAAAAACTATTTTGTGAAAGAAGGAATAAAAGCCCTGTTTATGAAAAGGAGAGCGGATACTGAGTCAAATATAAATGAACCTCTATCATTAAGCAATAACATTTTCAATTCTTAAAGTATTGTAATTAAATCTCTCAACTATGGGTTTAGCCGAAGATAATTCATTTACGAATGATACTCTATCACCTTGAAATCTTAGTATTGAAGTTCCAGTAAGGACCGCATCAATCCTACCCAAATTTTCAAGAATTCTTATATCTCTAATATCTCTAATTCCACTTTCGGACACTATTATTTTGTTTTTGGGTATATACTTAATCAGGTTTTCAGTCACATTTAGAGCTGGTTTTTTGTGTATTTCTTTTAAATCCCTATTATTAATTCCATAAATATCCACATTTTCAGGAACTCTATCTATATCCTCCTTTTCGTGACACTCTACTAAACATTCCATACCTAATTCCATACTTAAATTCACAAGTTTTTTAAGTTCCCCATTAGTTAAAATTGATGCAATTAGAAGAATAGCATCTGCTTCATAGAATCTGGATTCATATACTTGATATTCATTTATTATAAAATCTTTTCTTAAAATCGGTTTTTTTGTAATCTCTTTTATCTTTGGTATCATTTTTACATCTCCTAAAAAATATTTTTTATCTGTTAAAACAGAAATAGAAGATGCTTCACTTATTTCATATTCTTTTGCTATCTTGAATGGATCTATGCCAGGTATAATTCCTGTTGAAGGAGATTTTTTCTTTATTTCAGCAATAATCCGTATTCCGTTGGTTCTTTTTACTGCAATTTTAAAGTCTCGTGGTTTAGGCATTAAATTACATTTTTTTTTGAGTTCATTTAATGCCAAAGTTTTTTTTAATTCATCCACTTCCGCTCGTTTATTGCAGATGATGTCATCCAATTTTATTTCGTCGGATTTTATTTTCATTTTATTTTCCTATGCAACTAAGTTATATACATGGATTGCTTTATTTTGAAATAGTGGATTTCCATCTTTTGGGTATCTGGCAAGTATTCGTTTATCATCTATTTTGTCAATGGGACTTTGTTTATTTTTTAATTTTTTCAGTTCAGGCTCTGTTAAATTAATATATTCAATTCTCATATAATTAATATCTAAATCATCCTTTTTTATTTGACTTCATTGAAATCAACTATTTCCATAGTATGTATATTAAATTTAAAATTTTACAAAAATCAATAAAATTCTTAATTAATTATTAATTAAAATAACATATTATATATAAAGGAATCATATGAATAAAAAATGAAACTACCAGGTTTCTATAATTTGGTCTAATTTCAGTTTTTATTTTATTTATATATTCAAAACAAAAAAATATAGCATTCAATATCACTTTTTATTACAAAATTTCTAATGATTTTCATAAAAATTTATTAAATTTTTAAGTGTTTTATTTACAAAATTTATGTGATTTTTCCTTTCTTCCCTCAAAATTTTTGTATCCATTTTTTATCCTGAAAATTTAATAAGAAAATTGGTTTGGAAAAATCCCAAATACCTTTTTCCAAAAAATGCCTCAAAATCATCAATTTATTAATTCCTGATATAATGAAAAAAATAATCAACCTGTCAGCCCTGATAACAATATCCGCTTTACTGTGGTTTGCGGGTTTGCAATATCAGAATACATACCTTGAAAAAGGATCTCAGACATTTCTTACACTGGCTTTTATCTATTTTTTATTCAGCATTCTTCTAGAGGGGGCTGTCAACAAACAGGTAAAGAACGCCAAATCAAGATATCATCTAAAAAAAGCGGTTTCAATCATTCATATCCTGATTATTATAATCGCCCTCATCACCATATGGGTGGAGAACCCGCAGGCGCTTTTAGTTGCGTATGGTATTGTTGCAGCAGGTCTTGCTATTGCGCTGCAGGATATTTTTAAGAATCTCGGGGGCGGGATCATAATATTCCTGGCAGGGATTTACAGGGTTGGGGATAGAATCGAGATTAACTCGAAGTATGGTGATGTGATAGATATAGGTATCTTTTATACAACGCTTCTTGAGTTAAGGGAGTGGATTTCAGGCGACCAGGCGACCGGGAGATTAACCATAATTCCAAACGGTTATGTTCTATCCGGCACTATAAACAACTACACCCGGGATAATGCCTTCATCTGGGATGAGATAAACATTCCAATTACATACGACAGCGACTGGAAAGATGCGGCGGCTAAAATCCTGGACATCGTTAGAGAGGAGACAAGGGATATAACAAAGGATGCGGAAAAAGAAATAGCAATGATAGAAAAAAGATATTACCTGCCTGAGCGGGCGGTAGAGCCCTCGATCTTCCTTAAGATGACAGATAACTGGATAGACTTCAGCATCAGGTACCTGACAGAAACCAGGGAAAGAAGGGCACTGCATAACAGGTTAAGTAAAATCCTTCTTGATGAAATCCAGAAGTCAGAAAACATTAAGATAGCATCCGAAACCCTGGATGTTTCCCTGAAGCAAAGTTAAGATTTTTAAAGTAATGGATCACTACGGCATCGCTTGGGGGACAATCACGGCGTTGTTTTTCCATAATGCATATGAAAACCCCTGCATAGGAGAACTTCATTGAAAACAGGAAAAATAATGCTCAAATCTTTTATTCTTTTTAAAGAGTAAACATTTATATACTTTTATTCTTTTTAAAGAGTAAACTATAAATACAAATGAACTACCCCGGGGCAGAGCCCCGAGGTATCATAGCCGCCAAAGCGGATATGTTTCATCCGTATTTGCGGCTGGTAACCCCGAGGCAGAGCCTTGGGGAATTCTTTCGATTAAATCGTACTTTGAGGGATCAAACAAAAGGGATGGAGCCATCATAGATTTGCAAGGTTCAGAACTATCGCTCCTATCGCACTCCGATAGAATCCTATAATCTGGTTTAACCCCCTGCAGCCAATTCCTGTATAACATCTGGAGGGGTGCTACACACCCTCCAAATCTTTCTTTATTCTTTATTTATTTTTTCAAAAAATAAAATTAAAAATCAACCGCTTTCCGGCACCATCTCCTTTAATCCGTTCACCAGAAACCCCTGACCTCCAGATTGTCTACCGGTTTGTTCATTTTTCATTATCGCCTTTATTATTTGGAATATAACCAGATAGGGGGGTGATGATGATGGATACCGGAAAATTCTCATTGCTGCGTTACCTTGATATTTTATTTAGGCCGTCTTTTTTTCTATAACCACCTCTTTCTCCTGAAGTAAACTACCATCAAAATTCCTATCACAGCCATAAAAAGCAAAACCACAAAATAGCCCCAACGCCACTCAAGTTCGGGCATATACCTGAAATTCATCCCATAGATGCCGGCTATGTAAGTCAGGGGGATGAATATTGTAGCGATAATCGTAAGCACCTTCATCACTTCATTCATCTTGTTGCTGATGCTTGAGAGATAAATATCGAGCATACCTGAAATCATGTCCCTGTAGGTTTCTATTGTATCGATTACCTGGATCGTGTGATCATGGACATCCCTTAAATAGATGCCCGTGGATTCCCGGATAAGCGGTGATTCCGCTCTTTGCATGCCGTTTATTACTTCCCTCAGCGGCCAGACGGACTTGCGCAGGAATATCATATCCCTCTTTAATTTATGGATTATGTGTAAGGTTTCCGGCGTGGGATTCGTTACCAGTTCCTCTTCCATATCCTCGATCTTTTCCCCGATTTTTTCCAGTATTATGAAATACTCGTCGACTATTGCATCCATCAGGCTGTAGATGAGATAATCAGCCCCCATTTTCCGCATCCTTCCTTTCCCGTTCCTTATTCTTTCCCTGGCAGGGTCAAAAACATCTCCAACGCTTTCCTGGAAAGAAATAACATAATTTGAACCAAGAATCAAACTGACCTGCTCTGATTTTATTTCATCTTTATTTTCATCATAATCAAGCATTTTCAAGACGACAAAAATATAATCCCCGAAGTCCTCCATTTTCGGACGCTGGTCCGTATTCAAAATATCCTCCAGCAGAAGGGGGTGTAAGCCGAAATGTTTTCCGAGTTTTTCTATGATCTCCACATCATGAATGCCGTCTATGTTTATCCACGTCACAGTTGGTTTGTCCTTGAAAGGAAAACATTCCTCGATCGTCTTTACTTTCTTCTCCTGAAAATTCTTCTCGTCATAGTCAATTACCGTGATATCTACTTTTTCAGTTTTTTTCTTCCCTATGTGAACAAGCGCTCCCGGGGGAAGACCTGCCTTCTTTGATCTTTTTTTAATGACTCCGACCATTATAATTACCTCCTTTCCGTTATGTAAAATTTGTATGCTCTCCCATTTAAATACTGCAATTTTAAAAGATAAAACAACTAAGGTTTTACCGGTCTACCCCCTGCGATATATTTTCATGATCGGCCAGGAGATTTCTATTCCCTCTTTATCGTATCTTTCTTTAAGTGCCTTTATAAATTCATGTGTTACGAGATATTTTTGCACCGGCTCCTCTACCCTTAAAATAACTCTGAAATTGATGTTTGAATCGCCAAAGGTGCGGTATCTTACAAACGGCTCAAACTCTCTGGCAGCGCCCGGAACTGTTTCCTGGATTTTTCTTGCAACATCCACGGTAACCTCCTCAACTTTTTTCAAATCCGATTCGTATGCGACGCCGCATTCCACGTAAACCGACATTTCCTCTTCCGGCATTGAATCGTTGATAATCGTACTTTCAGCAAGTTTTGAATTCGGGATAATTACAATGGTGTTGCGTATTGTTCTTATTCTCGTTGACCTCCATCCTATGTCCTCCACATACCCTGAAATGTCCCCCTCGATTTCTATAAAATCACCAACATTTACCGGCCTGTCTGAAATTATGTGCAAGCCGGCAAAGAAGTTTTTAAGCGTGTCCTGCAAGGCAAGACCGACAGCCAGGGCACCGATACCGAGAGTGGCAACCAGGGGGCTTATTTCAATATTGAAATAGGAAAGGACCATCAAAAAGGCAATAATGTAAATAAAAATTGTAATTATCTTGCCAATCAACTGGGGCATTCTTTTAAATCTTCTGTGAACCGTGAGCCAATCGCCTATCAAAACATTTAAAATTCTGGAAACGACCAGAGACACCATAAGCACGGAAACAATAAAAAACATTCCGTCTACCTGTGGGGCATACGGGATAAGAATTGATAAATATTCTAAGGCAACGTAAATGCCGATAAGAATAATAAAAAGATATATATATTTTGTGACGACTTCAAAAATAATATCGTCGATTTTTGTTTTTGTCTTCTCAGCAATTTTCTTTATATAATTTTTTGCAACAAACTTGAAAATAACGGCAAGTATGACGGTGCCTGACAAAATCATGAAGAATTGAAAATATTCGTTCTGGATTAAGTTTTCTATTAATGTCATAAATTATATTTAAATTTATGATAATATAAAAAATTGGATAGGATTTTTTAACACCCCGGTTATATGGACGAACACAAGATAAGCCTTGAAGAATTTTATAAAAGAATTAGGTCTTCTGAGTGGGGATTGTCAACTAAAGAGGCTGAAAAAAGGTTAAATGAATACGGGTTCAACATTTTAGAAACAAAAAAGAAAGTCCCTTTAATCTTTAAATTTTTAAAGCAGTTTACAAATTTCTTTGCATTGCTGTTGATTGTGGGATCATGCCTTGCTTTTTTTGCAGAACATATATCTCCCGGGGAGGGAAACCTGTACATAGCGATAGCTCTTATTGCTGTTGTCTTCCTAAATGCGGTTTTCACGTTTATTCAGGAGTACCAGGCTGAAAGAATAATGGAATCCTTTAAGAAGATGATGCCCGATAAGTTTGATGTCCTGAGAGACGGTAAAAGAATTGAGATATCTGCCAGAAATATTGTAATGGGGGATGTAATCTTCCTGGAAGAAGGGGATAAAGTCCCTGCAGATGCGCGTCTTATAGAGCAGAACGCATTAAAGGTTGACCATTCCTCGCTTACCGGTGAGTCGGAGCCGCAGTTGAGAAAACTTGAATTTACCCATGAAAATATCCTGGAATCAAGAAACATGGTTTTCTCGGGAACGCTTGTCCAGACAGGCAATGGAAAGGCAGTTGTTTACGGTACGGGAATGAACACTCAAATGGGTAAAATCGTTCGTTTGACAAAAGAAACAGAGGAGGTGGATACGCCGCTTCGCAGGGAATTAAGGCATTTCACTAAAATAATATCCTCTATTGCCATTTTCCTGGGCACATCCTTCTTTATCATAAGCTTTTTGCTGGGGCATAAGTTGATCGGAGCACTTATTTTTGCAATCGGGATAATTGTGGCAAATGTTCCTGAAGGTTTACTGCCAACCGTTACACTGGCTTTAAGTATCGCATCAAAGAGGATGGCAAATAAAAACGCCCTTATAAAAAATCTTGAATCCGTAGAAACGCTCGGCTCAACCACCGTGATATGCACCGACAAGACGGGAACGATAACCGAAAACAAGATGGCGGTAAATACTATATTTATCAATCTTGAGGGAAAGAATGTCTATGAAAAAGATTTAAAAGATACAAAGAATTTAATCACGATTCTTAAGATAATGACGCTCTGCAACAACGCAAGAGTGGATGATGAGAATACTTTTATCGGTGACCCCACAGAAACCGCGCTGCTTAATTTTTCAAGAAATTTTCTTGACATAAGTGAATTAAATGAAAAAGAAAAAAGGATGTATGAATCGCCTTTTGATTCAAACACAAAAAGGATGATCACGACAAATATTTCAGACGGTAAAAAAATTGCTTATATGAAAGGCGCTCCCGAAGTTGTTTTGGATATGTGCAACTGCCTGCTTTTCAATGATGAAGTAAAAAAATTATCGCCAAAGAAAAGAAAGAAAATCACTAAATACTATGAAAAACTTGCTTCAAGAGGTGAAAGGGTTCTGGCTTTCGCGTACAAGGAAACAGAAACAGACAAAGCAAAAGAGTGCGGGTTTATTTTCATAGGACTTGCAGGGATGCTTGACCCGCCCAGAAGAGAGGTCCCTGAAGCTATAAGGAAATGCATGACAGCAGGGATAAAAGTAATAATGATTACAGGGGATTACAGCCTTACAGCCGAGGCGGTAGCAAGAAAAGTGGGGTTGATTGAAGATCAGAAAGCGGATATAATCACTGGAGATATTTTAGATAAATTAAGTGAAGAGCAGTTAAAAGAAGCATTAAGAAAGGACAGCATAATTTTCGCAAGAACAAACCCCCTGCAAAAGCTGAGGATAGTAAAAGCGCTTCAGTCAACGGGAGAGGTTGTTACCGTAACGGGCGACGGTGTTAATGACGCTCCTGCCCTGAAAAATGCAGATATGGGGGTTTCCATGGGTATCAGCGGAACAGAGGTTGCAAGAGAAGCAAGCGATATGGTGCTGATGGACGATAACTTTGCATCCATCGTAAATGCCGTTGAGGAAGGAAGAACGATATTTGAGAACATAAAAAAATTTATTGCATACATCCTCACAAGTAATGTTCCAGAGATACTGCCGTTTATAGCATTCGTCCTCCTAAAAATTCCGCTTCCTTTAACTGTTGTCCTTATACTTGCGATCGACCTCGGAACCGACATTCTTCCGGCGATAGGTCTTGGAACAGAAAGACCCGAATCAGACATCATGAAGAAAAAACCGAGGTCAAGAAAAGAGCGTCTCTTAACGCCGCATCTTTTATTTATGTCCTACGGGATAGTGGGGATGATACAGGCGGCAGCGGGATTTTTTTCATACTTCTACATATTATTCGGCGGGGGATGGACATGGGGGCAGGAACTCCCATTAAATGATCCGTTGTACATGAAGGCTGTAGCCGGGTTCTTCGCAAGCATAGTAATATGCCAGATAGCCGATGTTATGATATGCAGGACTCGCAGACAGTCAATATTTAAAGCAGGGCTGTTTACAAATAAAGTGGTTTTGCTCGGCATAATAACAGAACTGGTACTGCTGTCAGTCATAGTATATTTCCCAACCACGCAGCCCTTTTTCGGTACAAATTCATTAACTCTTTTTGAGTTATCCCTGTCAATACCTTTTGCCTTGTTGATACTGTTCTGGGATGAGGTAAGGAAAATCTTTGTCAGACGGAACAATGCATTTGTTGAAAGATATTTAACCTGGTAGGTTTCGATAAAATAAAGTTTTGAAATAAAACACCTTTGGAGCTAAGATATCAACCATGGATCACTTTGCAGCATTTTTGCATTCCACGTATCCGATTTTTATTTTTTTTTGTAATGCAAATCATGCCATAGTTAAAATTTTTGATTTTAAAATATTTTTGAAATGTTTTTATATATATATTTATACTATATAGTTATATGTGTAAATTGATATATTTATATCGTTTAATAAAAATTAGAATAAAATGAAAAATATTAAGGGCATATATGGAAAAACCACGACAAAACAAAGATTGAAGAAAGAGAAAGTTGCTTTGCCTAAAACCCGGAGAAAAACCATGGTAAAACAGAGATTGGAGGAAGAGGAAGCTGCTTTATCCACAAGCCCGCGAATTCATCCCTATTCGAGAACTCCTGAAGAAAAGTCTATGATACGACCACGTGGAAACGGTTGGGAATCATACGCGACATTTAATCCTGCGGCAGTTTACGAAAGCGGAAAGGTACATCTTATTTACAGGGCTGTTGGAGATAAAAACAGGTCTGTCTGGGGGTATGCCTCCAGCAAAGACGGCCTTCATATAGATGAAAAGTTGGATGAGCCGATTTTTGCGTTGGAAGATGCGGAGGATGACCCTTCAAAAGAAGGAGTAAAAGAGGTAATTAATCTCAATTACAGCTCTGGCGGGGGTTGTTACGGCGGATGTGAAGATCCAAGAATTACAAAGATAGATGGCAGGTTTTACGTACCCTTTGTATATTTTGATGGCAGAACCCCCCCGAGAGTTGCATTGACTTCAATAAATACAGGTGATTTCCTAAACAAGAAATGGAATTGGAAAGAGCCCGTTTTTATCTCACCGCCGGGAGTCACAGATAAGAACCCTGCCATTCTCCCAGAAAAAATTAATGGGAAATATGTGATATTTCACCGCATATTCCCGTCAATTCTAATAGATTTCGTGGACGACCTGGATTTTGACGGAAAGACAAAGTGGTTAAAGGGTGACTTTTCCATCAATCCAAGGGAAGGAAGGTGGGACAGCAGAAAAATAGGCGTGGGACCCACTCCTATAAAAACAAAAGACGGCTGGCTTGTTATCTATCACGGGGTTGGTGATAAATGCCTTCATTATAAATACAAAGTAGGAGCCATGCTCCTGGATCTTAATGACCCCCCAAGGGTTTTATACAGGACTAAAAATTCGATTCTTGAACCCGAAGAAGACGACTGCAACATAACCTATCCGTGCGGAGCGGTCGTAATAAA
>MCBC01000016.1 GCA_001723855.1 Candidatus Altarchaeales archaeon WOR_SM1_86-2
CAATTAACTATGAATCAAAAAACATACCGGATAGCGCAGAATCTTGCGTCAGACGGCTGGAAAATTGACAAATTAAAGCATTACAAGGGAAAATCACTCAAGGTCATTTTATCGTTAAGATGACACTAACGCCCGTAGATGCTTCAAGAGCGGAGGGTTTTTAAATACCGTGCAGAGTCCCATAGCATGGGCGGCAATTATGGCTCAATTGCCGAACAACTATGCTTTGAGATGAAGACGCAAACCGAGCCGAGCAGCCGATGTGTGGGGCGCTTTACAAGGTGGAACCTTGCCGGAAGGTAAATACCAAAATAAAGGGTGAAAAACCCAAAAAAGAGGTAAAAAATGAAAAAGATATTTTTTGCAGCAGGTCTTGTTTTGATAGTCGGGGCTCTTCTTTCAACACCGGCTTTGGCAGCAGGTAATCCAGTAGGCGCTCCACCAGAAACACCAGTGGTAGAACCACCAGAAACACCGGTAAGTCCACCAGAAACACCAGTGGAAGAAACACCAGTGCCACCACCAGTCGATGCACCACCAGGATTGCCAGTAACTCCACCAACCCCACCAAGATAAATTCCAAAAGGTAAAACCAAGAAAACAGCAATTAAAACACAGGGGGAGGTATATCCTCTCGATTTTTTATTTTTTTATTTTAAACTCAAACAAAACTAAATTAAATTTCAATACGATTCGGATTAACCTGATTTTATATCTAATATCATTTATTTAAAAATTTTCCAATGATTAAACACCAATTGAAAAAATGAAAAAGTTACTTATTTTTATTGCTTTACTTATTGCAACAACATCAGCGCAGGAAATAGAAGTTACAGAAACAATTGGCGATATTGAATTGGAGATTAATGAAAATGGAATTGTCAATGTAACGCAAAATATAGATTTGTTGGCGCATGCAACAATTTATCAGTATGATATAACGATTCCAAAAGCAAAAGCAAAAACTGTAGAAATTTCAGATTTAAACGGCATCTTAGAGTACGATTCAATAAGTGCGGGCGATGAAGAAATAATAAATTTCTATTTTTCAAAACCATTAAATGCGGGAGAAAAGAGAAACATCAAAATTAAATATTCTACGGAATTTTTCACAAATAAACAGGGGGATACCTGGGAGTTGTCCTTCCTTTTGAGAGTTTCAAACAGGAGTTTGGTGAAAGGGATATTTCCTGAAAATGTCATAATCTCATTCACATCCTCAGAAATTCTTCCTTCAACATACATTGAAAATGGCAGGCAGGTTTTAGAGTTGAAACCAGAGGGTGATGAAATTGATTTTTTATGCGAGTATAGATTTGCAGAGCAAATACCTGCAATTGTGAATGAAACTAAAAATGAAACTAAAAAGCCGGAGCCAGAAACACAAGAAGAGCCGGAGAAGGATAATGATGCGTTGATAATAGTTACAATAATTATAACTCTTATAATTCTTGCTGTGGCTATATATCATTTCAAAAAACCCAAAAAATCAAGGAAAGTAAAATCATCAATTCTTGGAGTTCTGGATGAAAATGAAAGAGAGGTTGTTGAACTGCTCCAATCAAAAGATGCCGAGATCACACAGGCATACATCCATAAAACCACCGGTATGCCAAAAGCAACTCTTTCAAAAGTAATGCGCCGGCTGGAAGAACGCAATATCGTTGAGAGACGAACTAAGGGAAGAACAAACTGGGTTAGACTAAAAGAAGATGTTTTCGAGTGAGAAAAATGAAACCGAAAACAAAATTTTTTGATTATTTTTCTAATTTAATTTTAAAACAGATAATAAGAATAAGATTAAATAGAAAATATCCAAAATGGCGGACGGTGTCCGCCAAATTAAATAGAAATCGATACAGCGATAATGAAACCAAAAAGCATAACAGTCAAAGAGAATGAATCGCATTTGGTAGTAAAAGAATCCCATGATAAAAGCTATCATGAACTTATTGATAATATTGGCAAAATATTGGAAGAAGGGAGAAAACAAGCATTTTATGCGGTTAATACTATTCTTATTAAAACCTACTGGGACATCGGGAGAGAGGTTGTTGAATTTGAACAGAAAGGGAAAGTAAGGGCGGATTATGGTTCAAAAATTTTAGACAATCTTTCAAGAGATTTAAAATTAAGATATGGAAAAGGTTTCAGCAGGAGTAATCTTGTTTACATGAGGCTGTTTTATATTAGATATCGAAAAAGTGAGACACTGTCTCACCAATTGAGCTGGAGCCATTATTTTGAACTTCTAAAGGTAGATGATAATCTGGAGAGAAATTTTTATGAAAAGCAGTGTATAAGGGAGAAATGGAGTGTAAGAGAATTGAAGAGGCAGAAAGAATCTGCATTGTTTCACAGAATTGCTTTAAGCAAGGATAAAGAAGGTGTTCTAAAATTGGCAGAAAAAGGACAGATTATAGAAAAAGCAGATGATCTACTAAAGGATCCGTACATACTGGAATTCTTAGAAATCCCGGAGCACCATAAATATTCTGAAAAAGAATTAGAACAAAAAATTATTGATAACCTGCAAATGTTTTTATTGGAATTGGGTAAGGGTTTTGCTTTTGTTGCAAGACAGTTTAGAATAACATTGGATAACACCCACTTTTATGTTGACATGGTATTTTACCACAGAATTTTGAAATGTTTTGTGCTTATTGATTTAAAAGTTGGTAAGATAACCCACCAGGACATCGGACAGATGAATATGTATCTGAATTATTTTAAAAAAGAGGAGAGCGGTCCCGGAGACAATGAACCAGTTGGAATAATACTCGGTACTGAGAAAGAAAAGGTAATCATAGAGTACGCTCTTGGCGGAATTTCAAACAAATTATTTGTTTCAAAATACAAACTTTATCTTCCAGATAAAAAGGAGTTGGAGAATAGATTAAGAAAATTATTGGAGTGGAATTAAAAAAATATATGGATAAAATTGATATGGAACAGATAGGATTAACGGTAGATGCCGTGATAAAAAGGGGGGACATGGTTGTGCTGATAAAGCGAAAGTATGATCCGTTCAAAGGATGCTGGGCGATCCCGGGGGGCTTTGTTGAGTACGGGGAAACAGTAGATGATGCGGTTGTCAGGGGGGGTTTATTCCGATCCGGCAAGGGATCCGAGAGGGCATGTGGTTTCTGTTTGTTTTCTGTGCAAGGCGGTTGGTGGGGAACTAATAGCTGAAACCGATGCCGAGGATGTCGGGGAATTCGAGATTGATGAATTAAAGGACTTGGAGTTGGCGTTTGATCACAGGAAGATATTGATGGATGCCGCAGAGAGGGTGATCTAAGCGTATGGGAATTTTTTAAAATAAAAATGGTCCGAGTAAATCTGAAGTGGAGAACCGATAATGAAACGACGGATGAAAATGAAGTTGCGGTTGTTGCAGATGTCTTAAGAGCATCTACATCCATAACTGCCGCTTTGGGCATGGGTGCAAAATGCGTTATCCCCGCGATTGAAGTTGGTGATGCATTTAACCTGGCAAAAAGGTATGAGGGGGCGTTGTTGATGGGGGAAAGGAGAAGCATAAAAATTGGCGGCTTTGATCTCGGCAATTCCCCGCTTGAAATCACGGAAGAAAAAGTACATCGTAGAGAGATTATTTTTACTTCAACAAATTTCCCGAAGGCGCTTATGGCAACCCATAAATCGCCAAACATTATTGTTGGATCATTATTGAACGTAACCGCAGCAAGTGAAACCGCGTGCAGATTGGCGCAAGAGAATGGCTATGACATATGTTTTATGTTAGCAGGTGATCCTTCCGGAGTTCATGCAAAAGAGGATCTTGCATTTGCCGGGGTCTCTGGTATGGTACTGAAAGGTAAATCCAATCTCGATGAAAGGGTAAAGGAGGCTGTGGAGTTTGTGGATAAAAACGGCATAGAGAAGTGTGTAAAAGAATCCATACACGGGAAAGAACTTGCAGATTCCGGCTTTGCGGAGGACGTGGAGTTTGCATGTAAAAAGGATATATTCGATGTTGTTCCCATGGTGAAAGAGAATAGAATCATATCATCTTACCCAGCAAATCATTGATCTCATCCTTCCTGTAGCCGAGTGCGCCGCCAACGGAAAACGGCTTCTTTATGCCGGCTCTTTCATAACCTTTCTTCGGGGGGCGTAATCTGAAAACCGGCTTTAGTTCGGGAACTTCTTTTAACTCTGCATCGAGATTTATGAACGCCTTGGCAAATTCATCTATCGATTTGTATCTGGTGTTTTTCGCAAGATATTCGTCATCCAACCTTTTATTTCCATCAAGGCGAGCCCTCTTTTGTAACAATTTAATCGCAGTGTCGGGATTTATCTCCCCCCAGGTTATGTAATCCTTGGCTTTATTTACCATTCCCGTGTACTGGGGGGTGTTTGGAACAACAACACAGTGGTTTACTCTGGTTAGATTTAATAATTTCAATGTGTCCGCTATGGGCTTTCTTATATTAACCCTGCCTCTCACCCTTACTACAGCGATCCTTCCCTTCTCTCTGGTCTCCTTTTTAGCCATTCTTCTTTGATTCTTCCTTTTTGTTTTCTTCTGGTTCTTTTTCTTTCTTCTCGCCTTCTTCTGTTTTTTCTTTCTTCTCGCCTTCTTCTGTTTTTTCTTTCTTCTCGGCTTTCTCTTCGACTTTCCCCTCGATCCCCCCCTCCAACTCAATCTCTTCGAGCTCTGTAACAGCCCCCGACTGAATGTTCAGATTCTTTACATCCCTCTCGTCAATCTTCACATAATTCGTATTAGCCAACGCGTTAACAACCGCACCGGCAAAGTTTAGCCCGGAGCGGGTATGTCCGTCGGTTGTTGACCAGGCATCGCTGATCCCCGCTAAAGTTAAAATCTTTTTTGCCACATCCCCGCACACAAGCCCCACGCCTCTTGGCGCAGGCGCCAGCGTTACTGATACGCTTCCCCTTTTCCCCGCTACTTTGAAGGGTACTGTATGCTGTGTCCCGCAGCCGCATTCCCAGCTTCCGCACCCTCTTTTTACTTCCTTGATATTTAATTTTGCCCTCTTTATTGCCTGACGAATCACCGGGCCGACCTCCTTACCTTTCCCCTGTCCGATACCCACATAACCATCCCCATTCCCAACTGCTGCAACAACCTTAAACCTCATCCTCCTTCCCGAATCCGTAGCGCGTTGAACTCTATACACATCAATTATCTCATCCTGCAAATTCGGGAGCAGTGTGTCAACAATTTCAACCTCTTTTATCGGAATGCCCAATTGAAGCAAATCGTGTATATTATCCATTTTCCCACTTTTTACTTCTCTTCCGAGTTTTGTTTTGGGCACCCATGTATCAACAGAGGCCCATGATTCTCTTCCCTTTCCCCGTGATGTATCTCTTGAACGAACCATTTTAATGTTATCCTATATGAAACCTATATGAAACGCATTTTTCGATATATTCCCTAATGTGCTGCATATATTTATATTTTTAAAATTAAATTTAAAATAAAAAGAAATATGTCTCCAGAACAAAAGACAATAGATGCATTCCAACTATCTGGATGGATCATTAAAAAGCATGAAAAACTGCTTGAGGAGTACAGAGAGGAGTTTGGTCTTCTGAGCAAGGATTACGGCAATTATCAGGAGGTCGGCAAAGAGGAAAATAAGGTTATGGCGATCAGAGAGAGAATTGAAATTTTGAATGATAAAGAGAGTCAATTACGGCATTGGGTGGAATTATCAGAAGCCAATGGTAATGTGAACTCCGGGGGGGATATTAAAGGTTATAAAGACGAGATTAAATGCACTCATAAAGAACTAGAAAAGTTGAGGGGGGAATTAGAAAAGTTGAGAAAGATGCACGGGCTGGAGAACATCAAAGAGGAGGATGCCAAGGGGCGATGCAGGTGGCTGTCTTTGAGGATAGAAAGCCATGAAAAAGCATTAGATTACTGGAAAAAAAGAAAGCTAGATTTTGAAGAAGGGAAAATTGAAAGCGGACGGAAAATAAAACAGGGGCAGGGGAGAATAAAAAAGGGACTGAAACCGATAATGCTGTGAAGGAGAAGAAGAGCGGGAAAACGGCAGAAACCAAGGAGGGCAAGAAAGAGACGGGAACTAAGAAGGTCGGGAAAGAGACGGATAAGGAAAAAGAAACGGCAGAAACCAAGGAGGGCAAAAAAGAACCTGATGTCAAGGAAGCTGAAAAAGAAACGGAGCCGGAGAAGGAGGAGCCAGAAATAGACATCGAGAAGATAAAATCCATGAGTGAGAAGGAGTTAAAATCCGAGATAGATTCTATGAGAAAGGTTGTCGATAAAAAAAACAAAAGGATTAACGAATTACGCAGGGAATTCAATACTTATCAAAAGGACATTTCAGAGTGGAAGAGAAAAAGAGATGCTTTGAATAGTAATGCAAATGAATTGGTTGATGAGGCGTCAAAATTTAAGGACGCCAGAAATGAATTGAATAATAAGATAACTGAATTAAAAGAAAACCGGAAGTTGCTGTTAGATGATGTGAAAAAGAATGTCGAGAAGATAAAGAAGTTGAAAGCAAAAAGGGATGACCAGAATAAAATCGCTCGCGGCACAACAGAGTTATTGGAGAAGATTAATGAAGATATTCTTGATACTTTGATAAATAAGGATGTCCCCCTTACTCGTGAGGTTAACTTATTTGAAAACGCGGTGGAAATGCAAACCCGACTCATCGCTTCAAAAAAGGCAGATGAAATCCATGCTCAAATTCTAAAGGTTTATGGGGGTATGAAAGAAATTGAAAACCAGGTGGATAAGATTTCAGAAGAAATTCGCAGCACTGCGGATGATGCACAGAAAAATCATGAATCCGCGACAAATGCATATAAAGAAGCAAGCACGTTAAGAAGAAACGCAAACGAATTCCATAAAAACGTGGTGGAGAGGTACGAAAAAACAACGCCTTTAAGGGATAAGATGAAGGATTTGAAAGAAGAGATTGATAAAATCCGCGATGAAATGAAACCGTATGTGGAAGAACTGGGCAGGATAAGGGCGGAAAGAGAGGAGAAAAAGAAGGTGAAATTGGTGGATAAGGCAAAAGAGAAATTGAAAGAGGACCGGAGAATGAGTATGGAAGATCTTAAGCTGCTATTGGAAAAGGGGGAAATAGATCTGAGCAAGAAATGAAAACATGTGAAACTCACCCCAACTCCCTGATAACCTTTTCAACCTGCTCAACCGCGGTTCCTATATAATTTTTCGGGTTCAACGCGTCTTCTATTTCCTCTTCGCCCAGATACTTT
>MCBC01000017.1 GCA_001723855.1 Candidatus Altarchaeales archaeon WOR_SM1_86-2
TATGCCCCCCACACGGCGAACATCAAACCCGATACCTTCGGTAAATGCCACAAGATGCCCGGTGTCTATCGTGTATGTTTGTCCTGCATCAAGTTTTATTTCATGTATTGCCCCGAAACTTGAAAGTATCAGGATTCCGGAGCCGCTTAATTTCAGCATGATCAACCCTTCGCTTGCGAAAAATGTTTTTGCACCGGTCCATTTCGTGTCGATATCAATGCCTTCGGACGCCGCCACGAAAGAACCTGACTGAACAAGCAAAGTTTCATTTTTCAACTCCTGGACGCACATGTCCCCCGGGAGAGGAGGAGCCAGCGTGATTTCCCCTTCGCTTTGAGATGATTTATATGTGTTAATGAAAAAGCTTTCTCCGCCGAGAACAGAGCGTTTGAGCGCCGAGAATATCCCACCCCTCGCTTTTGTCTCAATACCTATGTTCTTACCCATACTTACCATGGACCCCCCTTCAACATTAATGGTCTCACCGGGCTCAAGCAAAACCCGTGTTAGGGTGTAGGAGGGTCTGTATAACATTTCAGTTTTCATTTTTACTTTCTTACTTTTTTAAAAAAATTAAATTAAAGTTTTAAGGAAATCATTAACATATTTAAACCCATTCCCTCGTGCAACCCGCTTTAATAACTTCTGTGATCCGGAGCCGTATTGAGCAGCCTTCTTTTTTCTGTTTATAATGAACCCAGGGACACCTATCTCCTCTGCCGCGCTCCGGAGTATATATTTTCTGATGAATTTTCTATCATCAATTTCATCGACACAGGAAAATTCTTCTTTCTCATTCTTGACCTCATAAACCTTTAACTCCGGAGGAATTTCCTTTGCATAATCCAGGAGACGATCATCTAGGTACGGCCACCTGAGCTCTATCCCATTTGCCCTGCACACTTCCTGGTCCCTGTAGCCGTTGTCCTCAAAGGCATTATCAACATCCCGATCCATATTTCGCTTAAGTTCATCGTAACCCCCATCCATTATGTACCCCAGGTACCGGTCATATCCTCCAAATACTTCATCCGCTCCCTGCCCGCAGAGCATCACGTTCAATCCGTCTTCACTGGCTTTTTTTGATGCGAAGTGAAACGGTATGCCAACAGAAACCTGAAGTGAATTTATTTCTGCAACTTTACCGACAGAGGATATGATTTTATCCAAATCCCCTGCAAGAATATCCTCATCCACCTCTATTATCCTCACTTTAATGGAATGATCCTTAAGATAATCCTCCGCCTCTCTTACGTGCTCAACGTCTGCAGAGTCTTCAATTCCAACCGTATAGGTTGCAACATCAGTAAATTTTGACGCCAGTAATGCTATCGTTGTGGAATCAACCCCTGCAGAGAATATTATTCCAACGGGAGCATCACACATCTTTTCCACTGATTTTGTTAGTAAATCTTTAAGATTAGCGACTATTTGTTCCATTTGAATGTTATATTCCCCTATATATTTTATTTCTTATATCATCGCTTAATTTTATCTCCTTGTCTTTTAACCGGGACATCAATTCCTCCATGACTTTCATGGCATTAATACAATCGATTTTGGATGGAGAGTAACCCTGGTGCTTGATTTTATTATCTATCAGACATACATGCTTCTTTGCTTCTGAGAAGTAAGCATTAGGACCTGTTTTATTTTTGACCAATATTTCTATTATTCCCACCGTGTTTATCTTTGTAATTGTCGTAGGAATATCCAGTTTATCCTTCAATAATAATTCTAAAGCAGTATTAAGGTTATGGATCACAGATGAATAGTCCTCTTTATTAAAAGAAAGACCTGCTTCTTTCATTTTTTCAGTAGCACTTTCAAAAATCTTCATTTCCGAGATTTTAGATTCAGCACTTTTTTCTAATTCTATAAGTTCTAAAACATGATCAACCATAGATATTATTTCAGATTTTTCTTCGCACCATCCACATTTCAAATTTTCATCCAAAAGATTCAATATCCTTGTAAAATAAGTTTTATCATCAGGTAAAATATTGGTCGCAAAACCAAAAAATCCTACAAGTCCTGTATAAATAGCAGCATCTTTAATTGGATCAATTTTAGTTAATTCAACATTTTCTAGTTTTATTTTAATTGAATTTGCTCTCTTTTCAAGTTTTTCAAGTCCTTCCAAATCCATATTTACCTAGTTTTTTAGTTATTTGATTTCAAAATTAAAAATTAGAAGAATTAAAGACCAAAGGGGTTTCTTTTTAATTTTCAACCCCAAACACACTCAACAATTCCAGATTTTCTAATTTTCCCATCCTTTGATAAAAGTTTGGCGTTTAGAAGTTTTGCAGTAGCCATTATTATCCTATCATGCAATTCAAACCCCCTCATCCCTTGACATCTCAATATGACTTCCAAATCCAGTGGATAGACATCATAATTTAACCCCTCATCAATTCTATCCAATACCGTTCTAAATTGAACGTCAACTCTGTGCTTCTCAGCAATAAACAACGATTCTGCCAAAACTATTGGGGGAACAATAATTGTAGTTTCTCCGTCATCCGATTTTATAAATATCTTCTTTGCTTCATTGCCTAATCTATCATCATCTGTTAAAAACCAGAGCAAAGCGTTTGTATCTGCGACATACATTCTATTCAGAAATTTTAAATAACGATTTTTTTGCTTCTTCAAAATCCCCCCCCGTAATTTTAACCCCCTTGAGCATTCCCCTCAACGAAACCAATTTCTTTGGTTTTTGATGCTGCAAAATCAGCAACTTCAGACTTTTGATCTCATTCTCTATCACATCCAACTTCGGATAAATTGCTTGCACATCCATTTCTTATCTTTTATTACTATTTTGGAATTAGAGATATAAAAAATTAAAAATTAGAAAAATAAAGGTCATATCTCCTTGATTTCTAACCCGATACTATCGCTCCCGGTTAGGTTACCGTAGCGGATCGGTCCAGCCCACAAGTTCTCTTTAGCATCAACCACGTGCCTGAATTCAATGGTTTTGTTGAAATTTGGTGGATCCGGCATTCTACAGGACAGCGAGTTCAGCGACGCCTCCGCAACATTAAACCCTGATGCAATATGCAAAGCGATCATAGAGGTGGTGATACGCCTCAAATGCATTTTCTTTCAACGGATGCTCAAACGGCACGATACCTCCCCTGTAATGGGATTCGCCGCCAAACTCAATATTCTGCTTATTTAACGACAAAGAAATGGCATTCTCCCCGTTCGAGCACACAATAACGCTTGCATGAATCCCGTCAATGAATTCCTGGATTAAATAATCCTCATTATTTTTAAGATTTGGAAAAGCATCATAATCATCGATCTTGAATAAACCCTCGCAGGCAACTCCATCTTTTGGCTTTAAAATTACCGGGAATTCAAAATTCCCTTTACCTAACAATTCTGTTTTCGGCATCTTAACTTTTCCCTTTAAACAGTTATGGGTTTTCCATTTATCTGCCGCTGTCTCCAGTGCCCCAGAGTCGGATGCTATCACGTCAACGCCCCGTAACCTAAAAAATTTTACGATCTCTACCAGTTCCGGGTCCGGGGCGATTGGGAACACATAGTCTATACGCCCGGAATCCACAATCATGGCAAGTTTTTCAAGTAGTATATCACCGGCTGCAGGCTCAATCTCTATAACCGAATCTGCATTGATTTTCGGCTTCACTCTCACCCTTGAATCAAGTGTTGTAATAACCTCATGCCCGGAGTTTTTCAAATTATCTACAATTAATTTTAACATAGAGAACCCTTCTACAAGCACCGAGTTTGGAAAATCGATTTCTTCCCCGCCCATTCCGCCGCAGGCGAACTCAAAAGCTAAAATTCTCATTTTTCGTGGTATGTAACTCTTCAAATTTTTTGAAATTACTTCAATTGCCTTAGATATTCTTTGAACAGTGGATGATAAAGTTTGTACTTGCCTCTGTTGACTCTGACCAACAAGTTGCTTTGAACTAATTCTGAATAATATGGGCGGTAACTCCCAATCTCTTTCGGGGATCTGTCAAAGATAAAAATATAAAACTAATGGGTTGTTTATTACATTTATTAATAAGAAAGAGAATATATTCGAATTGTAAAAAAAAGAGAGAAGATATACTTCTCCCTATCTTTTAATCACTGTTTCATTTTTTAGATATATATGGTTACAGTCGCCGTATCTTCATCTGTCACAGTAGTGCCCTCTGGTTCTATTCCCGTCACAATAGCGGTATTTGTTACCACAGTTTCCACTATGGGTCCTGATTCGTAAACGGTCATTGTTGCTGTACATGTCATATCATCTTCTGGTTCAAGTGTGGTCGTTATTGCAGGTGTGCAACTTATTGGTCCAAGCAGTCCAAGTGGGTCGTCATCGGTCAGTACAATACCCGTTAAAGGAACATCTCCCGTATTGGTTATAACATAGGTGTAAGTTATTATGTAACGTTCAGGTAGAGGTTCCACTGTTGCTGTCTTCACAATATCAATTGAAGGATGAACTTCGCATACCTTGGTCACTCCGAACACCAGGTAACTGTCCGGGTTGCTCTGAACTTTTACGGTGAAATTCTCTATGTCTTCTCCGTACTCAGTAACATTTACTACCATAAGGTAGCATGCGCTGCAGCATCCTTTACCTTTTTTTGCACATGTTGTATCGCAAGCGCAGGGCTCAAGATCGTCACACCCGTAAGCATCATAATCAACTTTTGTTATGTGGTCTGTTAAACCAAGATGTATGAAATCGTTATCATCTACTTTCTTCCCCGTGCTCTTAAATACATCCGGTCCTAAAAGCAAATTCTCCCCAACCCATATATCTGCGGAGTGCACGCAGTGGTTCTCAACATATAGGTTGTATTCGCAATCAGGGTCGTATTCTTCCACTCCAAATGAATATGAGTCAGGTCCGCTCGGAGCATTCCTCTTATCATTTTTCTCGCTGTAATACGGGTCATCGTAATTCTCTGTGTCCGTTGGCGTATTCTGGCTATAGACAATCCTTGTAGTCTCCAGGAATTTCGCCACAGTCCTTGGATAATCTCCATCTATTGACTTCGCCATAGATATCAATGTAACCATTCCAACGGTTTTATTCGCCTCTAAAGTAGCGGCACATGTTGGCTCACCTTCCGGTGCAACAACGGGTTCATTCGGATGCGAACCAACATGTATGGGCGGTCCCGCACCAAATACTACAGTTGCAAGAACAAGTGCACTAAAAGTCAAAAAACACATAGCTCCCAACTTCCTTCCAAAATTTCCTTTCTTCTTTTTTATTTTTTCGTCCATTTTTGTATATTTGTAACTACTCAGCCATACAAACCAAACAACGCAGAGCGTACTCAAAATATGTCTCCATTTGATGGACTTAAGCAAATATTTGCCAAATCCGTTGTAGCATAGTGCCAAATCCGTTGTAGCATAGTGATTTTTCGCTTTTGCGAAAAATATAGTTCTGATAGTGTGATAACAACGAAATTGTGCAGATACGCCCAGCCACTATCTGTTTTTGTATAATCTTCGATGCCTGAGTAGTTACGTATATTTTTATATATATATAGTGTAAATAACAATATAAACAATAAATGTCACAGTGATAATATAATGTCAATAAAACAAAAATTACCCATTAATCTACAGATACCTGAATTCTCCTGCCCCATCCAACTCCAGAAATTCGCTCACCTTAATTATCTTTCTCGGCTTTTCCAATATTCTTGCCCCTTCATTCGCGGTCTTTTTTACAAAAACCTCCCCGTGACCCTCTACCGCATGTACTATACCCTCAATTTTATTTTCATCCCTTACAAGCCCGATCATACCCGGGCCCCCACCCGATACGGAAGCGGTTAATGCCCCCGATTCAAGCATCTTCTCCATAATTTCTTTGTGGATTTTTCTTCCCCCGACAAGGTTATTTAATTTCATCGCAGAGTAAAGATTTCCCTTTAATGCCTCCTGCCATGCGATTTCAGATTCGTTTGAGAGCAGAGGGTTAAAACCGACTTTATCCGCATCTGGAATCACTATTACCGCATGTAAGGTTTCCATCTCCCCCCTTCTCAGAATTTCCTTATTTTTATTATCCGCTACGATAAATCCGCCACATGCGGCGGCACACATCCTGTCAAAATCGTTCCCGGAGCAGATTTCTATCAACTTTCTTTTATCCACAACTTTGTCGTCTATTACCACAAACTGCTCCTTTAGATATTTATCTATCTTGAGTTCGTTTATTGACCCGTGATGCCTTGCCAATGCTCCGACGACGGACAGCATCGCTGCAGTGGAGACTGCTTCCATATCGCCTAATCCAACACCTTCGGGAATATCATGCTCAATCTTTAACTCCACCCCATAATCACAGCCAAAAAAACCCATTATTTTCTTTGCGATATTCTTTACTGCAGGGGCATACAATTCTTTGCTGCATACTATGTCCTCGCCGCCCCCCAGGAGTTCTGCCTCTGCCACGGCATCCAAATCCACGGCGAAACTGCTTCCCCTGTCCAATAAACTCACAATCTTTCCCGTGGAGTGAGATAGAGATTTAACTTTCATTCATTATATACCCTAAAAAGTTAAAAATAAAAAACAACCTTCTGAAACAGCCAAAAGGATTGATGATGAATGGGCGTAGAGACAATTCAAAGCGGTTGTAATGATTCTATCATCCAGAATTCTATCCCCGCACCTAAAACTATCAACAGGACAGCAACAACCATCAATATTAAAATCTCTTTAGACACGCTCACATACACAAACCTGTATCTCATCCACTCGTATCTCTCTCTGCGTGATATTAATGCAGCCAATATCCCCCCTGCGATCGCCCCAAGAAAATAAGCCGTTATCTCAGGCACGCCATGCAGCAGTAAAGACGATGCTACTTGTATAACGGTCGTCACATAATTTACAAATGAGTATCCAATCCCGGAAAGTATCACATTGGTTTCAATTCCTATGGCCGTCGCGATAACTGAGGCATTCCATGACAGTATAAATAAAGCTCCACCGGAGCCCAGTATGAAAGTTAATGAAAAGCATAAAAACAATATTATGATGTTGTTTATAAGGATTTTATTGAAGGTATAACCGCCAACAATGCTGTCAGCAACCTTTCCTGTACTTTGATTACCATGTAAATACATAAAGACCTTTGTCTGTTCGCTGAATACCATCTCAACCGTGGGTATTTTTATTATCCTCCCCCCCTGATCATATTCCTCTTCAGGAAGAATCAGATACCAGAGTATAAAGGATATGCTGATCCCGATGAAGAAAAAGGCGTAAACTTTAAGACTGTCAAAATTCCGATCGATGAAAGATACGTTTTGTAAATAACTTGAAATAACCTCTTTTTTATCTTTATCCAATTTGGGGTAGATGCTGTCATAAATTATGTCTTTAGTATTTGCTACTGCGATCCATTCACATCCTTCCTCCTGTAACTCAAGCACGGCATTTACCAGGGGTATAAAAGGGATTACTGCAAAAACCACTGCTAAAATACTTGAATATGATGGAAAAATGTTATATGCTAACCATATGGAAACAGATGAAAACATAAAGCTTAATAGCATAAGCACCCATAACTTATTCTTTATTGTTTCTGGCTCTAAAAGCCCAAAAGCATACATTCTATTGAATTTATAAAATAATTAAAAGTAAAGTAAATGAAGTTGGTGGCATATGAATGTGTTAAGATACTTGAATGGCATACTAATCCTCCAATATTTTCTCTGGTTTCCCCTCTTTCCTCACAAAATTTAAAACAAAATCTGGATCTTCATAGTACATTGAAACTATCCTCCCGACGTCATCAACATCCTTTATCTTGTTTTTTATCATCCATGCAAGAATCTCTTCTTTATCCTTCAAATCATTATTTATTTCTTCTTCATTCATACCAGTATAAAAATTAAGCTCATCAAAAACTTTTTTTGATTTATTTACTGGAAGCAATCTCATAGGTTCTTCTCAAACCAGTTCTTCGGTCTCTTCTCTGAACAACAATAAGATCCAACGATTCTAAGTCAATGGCCTGGATACTAAATGGAGGGCTGGTCAATCTTCTATAAACCTGGCGTGCATTGTCTGCGTGCATTGTCCCGTACACAGAATGCCCGGTTTTCATCGCTTCAAACATAACTTCTGACTCCTTTGCTCTTCTGACTTCACCGACAATAATCCTATCCGGCCTCATTCTTAAACTCGCTACCACCAAATCCAATATAGGTACTTCACCCCTCCCACCTACAGATTTTCTCTCCACCAAAGGAATCCAATTCCAGTTGAAATATTTCGGCAGAGTTAACTCCCTGATTTCTTCTATCGTTATGATATGCTGATTTACAGGGAACAACTGAGATATTGCGTTAAGAATAGATGTTTTCCCGCTTCCTGTACCTCCGGCCACCAGGATATTTAGTTCGTACTGAACGCACAGCCATAGCAATGCAGCTGCATGTTTATTCAAAGTTTTATTTTCTGGACTGATAAAATGAACAATCGTCCACGGGTTTTTTCTAAACTTTCTTATTGTGATAGTGGTGCCGCGGTCAGAAATTGGAGGCAAAGTCGCACTTATTCTCTCGCCGGTTGGCATATGGGCGTCAAGCACCGGGTTAGAAATGTCAATTGTTCTGCCGACTCTTCTACCTATGCTTTCAGCGATATTGCGGATATACTCCTCTTTTTCAAAATATGCGTTAGATCTCACCCATCCGTACTTTTTATGGTAAACGGTTATAGGACTTTCGGTTCCATGAAACACAATTTCTTCCAAATTCTTATCCTCAAGCATAAAATCAGCTACCCCAAATCCAACTAATTCATGCATTAAGATGTTTGAAAGAATATTCTTTTTTTCTTCACCGTCCTTAGGCATTGACCGGTCAATTACTCTCTTAATAC
>MCBC01000018.1 GCA_001723855.1 Candidatus Altarchaeales archaeon WOR_SM1_86-2
TATATAACCTCCTCTCCAGTCATTGTCGGGGTTCTGCAGGCAGACAATGTAATATGGATTGTAAGAACGATGACAGGCGCCACAAACCCCATAGACGCAAACCCTGGGACGATAAGGGGAGATCACGCGCTGCATACGTCCATGAACATTATCCACGCGTCGGACTCATTGAAATCCGCAGAGAGGGAAATATCACTTTTCTTTGATGAAAGCGAAATACTGGATTATGAAAGGGTTGATGCAGTTTGGGTGTGAAAAACAAGGTGAATAAGAGTGAACAAGAGTAACCTTGGCGGGGCGGGAGAAAGAAGAAAAACTGCCGAATATGCAACCTTATGTGAAAGAGTACTCGCGGCGATAATCGATATGATGGTTTTTATGTTATTCGGTTTATTACTCTTCCCTGTATATGTTTTTGTGGACATGGAAATCGAAGAGATACAATTGATAACAGTTTTCCTCATCTTACTATACTTAACATTACTTAATGGACCGGTTGGCAAGGGGCAGACCCTTGGAAAGAGACTGACAAATATAAGATCGGTAACTGAAGATGGTGAAGTTCCATCATTTCTACAAGCATTCTTGAGAACCCTTCTCCTATTCGTTGACGGTTTATTTTTTGGCTTAGTCGGAGCGATCCTGATACACGTGTCAAAGAACAACCAGAGGTTGGGCGATATGTTAGCAAAAACAATTGTGGTTGGATCACAGCAAAAATCTGAAATGCATCTGTGTATCTGGAAATTATTTTATGTATTGGCTGTGATAC
Organism: Candidatus Altarchaeales archaeon WOR_SM1_86-2; assembly: GCA_001723855.1. Next base: position 773 of record MCBC01000018.1, read on the forward strand.
TATTGCCCTCTATTGGAGTAACCCTTTTGGTGATTTTATCTTCTTTTTCGGGAGAAGGAGTGATTAGTGAAGTTCTATTCTGGTTGATGTTATTTTTTGTTATAATCTTTCAGGTAATCTTTTTGATAAAATTTCGCCAGTTCATAAGAGAGAGGGCGATGGATTGGAAGCGTGGAAAGCACCATGTCATGTTCTTCTTGTTTATGGTTTTGTTGCTCGCCCCAACCTTATTTGCTTATTCGATAACAGTTGAGGAGATATTCATAGCAATATTTGAGACACTTAGTATGGAAGAATTGGGTGAAGAATCGGGGGGTGCCGCAATGATACAAATCTCATTATTAGCAGTCACAACGGAGTTTTTAAGAACATACACTATAATAAATTTGACCTTGTTATCAATTTTCGCGGGTTTCTTTATAGGAACATTACGAACCGATAAACTACCGGATTATATTCTTGAATCAACTGCCTTTGGTATTGTCCTGGCAATAATCTCAACTTTAATATTTTTTGTTGTCTGGGGAGTAATTGTTTCATTCTTTGGTCCGATGATCGTATAGTTTATAAACTCATAAAAACCCCCTCGGATCGGTAATTTTTCCTTCAACGGCACTCGCCGCAACTGCCGCGGGGCTTCCAAGGTAAATTTCAGCGTTCGGGTTGCCCATCCTTCCCTTGAAGTTTCTGTTTGCCGTTGAGATAACAACTTCATTATCCGACGGAACGCCCTGGTGGGTCCCGACGCAGGGTCCGCATCCTGGGTTTACAACGCACCCCCCGGATTTTATGAAAATTTCAATTAAACCTTCATGCATGGCATCCAGAAAAACTTTTTTTGATGCAGGTGCAACTATAAGCCGCGATTTTACCTTCTTCCCCCTTAAAATTTCTGCGGCGATTCTTAAATCCTCAAGGCGGCCGTTTGTGCATGTTCCTATAAATGCCTGGTCTATCCCGATTCCTTCTACATCGGATACCGGTTTTACATTATCCACGGTATGCGGGCAGGCAATCTGCGGCTCTAAATCACCTGCATCGAATTCAAATTCTTTCTCATAATCGCCCTCAGAAGTTAAATCTTTTATATGGTCTTTATTTATTCTTTTATCCTTGGAATTAACGTAATCCACAACCTTCTGGTCGGGCTCGATTATCCCGTTCTTGGCGCCCATCTCAACCGCCATGTTGGTTATCGTCATCCTTGCGTCAACACTTAATTCTTTTATGACGCCGCCGTGGAATTCACACGACTTATAGGTTGCACCGTCCGCCCCCATCTCTTTTATAATCTTCAATATCAGATCCTTTGAATAAACCCCTCCAGGCAGTTTCCCTGAGATGTTAAATCTGAAGGTCTCCGGGACCCTGAACCACAATTTTTGTGTTTTATAAACTACTGCGGCATCAGTTGAGCCGATCCCCGTGGAAAATGCCCCCAGTGCGCCGTAAGTGCAGGTATGCGAATCCGAGCCGACAATAACCCCCCACGGAAGAACATGCTCCTCCGCCATAACCTGGTGGCAAACCCCGCAGCCGATCTCATAGAGTATGATCCCGTGTTTTTTAGCAAACTCCCGCATCAGTTTATGCAGCGCTGAAACTCCCTGGCTTGGAGAAGGAGCGCTGTGGTCTATCACGAAAGCGATTTTTTTTGGCTCGGCAACCGACGGATTTGAGAACTGATTGAACCTGTTTATTGCAAGAGGGGTTGTGCCGTCCTGCCCCATTATAAAATCCACGTTCCCTGCAACTATTTCACCGGCATTAACTTCCCTTCCGACATTCCTGCCGAATATTTTTTCAACTAAAGTCCCCGCCATTCTTTATTTCTTGAGTTCCTTCATCAGCAATTCCTCAAACTCCCCCCAGTCTTTCCTAACGATCCCGGAAGCCTTCTTTAATTCTTTGGCGGCATCATTTGCCTCAACCCCCAGCCTGTGGCCGTGTATCAAAGGGTGGGGGCCATATGTATAGGCGTCAATCTCCCTCTCTGCCAAAACCGCCCTTAAAACCTCCGGCAACTCTTTATTTTCAAACTCAAATTCCACCCTGTTTTTCTTTTTTTCTATTACTTTGATTTCCATTTTTAGATTTCAGTTATAACGCCATAGTCCTGAGTGATCTTACGATACTCCTTATTCTTGCAGAACGTACATTCTAAATTATTTTTCGGCTTTCTTCCCCCCTCTGTTTCGATGTTTTTCTCGATTTTAACCAGCGTGTGCCTGCATTTCTTGCAGAATGCTTTGACCACCCCGAGATTTCCTTCCTTGGTGGTCAAATCAACAAGATCCGGCTCCATTTTCGTAATCCTTCCTCTTACTATGTCCCCGATGCCGAAGGCATCTTCCGGCTTCTCTATATACCCGTTTGATATCTGTGAAACGTGAATGCCGGTTCTAACATCAATATCTCTTTTAAAACCCTTAATTTTCGTGACAATAACGCTTACGATTGTCGGGCGAACAGCCATAACATAACCGAAAACAGTTTGTCCAACCTTTAGTTCAACGGGGATCTTCCCATCGATCCTCGCCGTATGATTCTTTTTATCTAAAACAAGTTTTCCGATATTTGCGGCATATATCTTCCCGTCCGCAACATAGGTGCCTTCACCGGGCATGAACTCCTCCATGGTCCCTATGTAATCCCCGATCATTTTAATTTCTTCCATTTTGTTAACGATTACTTTTTTTATAATAAAAACAATTAAGAGATAATAAAGATGAGCACTGCTTTAATCTACCATAAAGATTATTTAAACCATAAATATCCGTATAATCACCCGGAGCGAAGTGAACGCCTCTCCTACACCATGGATTTTTTAAAGAAGACCGGAATTCTCGAAAAGGTGGATTTGCTGACGCCAGATTCCGCGACTGAAGAGGATCTGCTGAGAGTCCACACCCCAGAGCACGTGGGTTATATAAAGGATTTGTGCGAAAAAGGCGGCGGTTCCGTGGACCTTGACACTTATGCCAGCCCGGATACGTATAACCTTGCAAAACTTGCAGCCGGAGGGGTAATGCTCGCCGGGGATTATGCAGTAGGTAAAGAAGGCAATTCGTTTGCGCTTGTACGCCCGCCCGGGCACCACGCTTACAAGAATAAAGCAGGAGGGTTTTGCTATTTCAATAATGTTGCAGTAATGATAAAATATGTGATGGAAAAATATCCCCTCAATCGGGTATTCCTGCTCGATTGGGATGCGCACGCGTTTAATGGAACCGCGGATATATTCTACTCCACCCCAGGAGTTCTGAATGTCTCCATTCACCAGGACCCTCGCTCGTTTTATCCCGGAACCGGGTTTATGCGCCAGATCGGGGAGGGTGCCGGCAGGGGATATACGGTAAACATTCCCGTTCCCTCAGGTACCAAAGATGCTGATTACATGCACATTTTGAACGAATTCGTCATTCCCCTCGCATACGGCTATAAACCGGATCTTATTGTCATCTCCACCGGGCAGGATTCGCACAGGGATGATCTCATCTCAGGGCTTCAACTGACGGAGGAGGGTTATGGGGCTATGACATCCGTGTTAAAAAAAGCGGCAGAGGAACTGTGCGGCAAAAGGCTGGTTGTTGAGTTGGAGGGTGGCTATAATCTGGAAGCACTTGCAAGATCAAATTATGAGATACTGAGTGCACTGCTCGGTATTTCAGGGTTCAAAATGGATTTCGGGGGAATCAGGGATTCAACATACAAAATCACAGAAGAACTCAGAGATACTTTTTCTTCTTATCACAGGATATGAAAAGATTATTTCACTCTGCTCCCTGCAACATATCCTACTGCAATACTTATTATGGGGATTATTAAATATCTCATCCCGATCTGCGCAAAATAGGCTCCGATGCTCATTTCCGACATGGGTAAAAGAACGACCAGATCCAATATTATATTTATTGCAAACCATGCCAAACCGACCGTAATTCCTTCATAAAGATGGTTTTTCTCAATTTTTTTGAAATAAAGTACGAGTAACGATGCTCCGAAAGCAGAGCCGACAACTATCATTATTGATTTAAAAAGAAAAATATCTATCAACAATTGCCCTTCCCTGGAATAGAACAACATAGAGATCACAAACGGGATGAGCCATGTCAGAAAACCGAATAACGATATTCTTAGGTATTTGTTCATCTTTTTTAAATTTCGGGAGGCATCAATCCTGTGCACCTCCAGTTTATCTCCGCCTCACCTGTTACAACATTGACGACGCACGCGGGATTGCATAAAGGGTTTTCAGTGAAGGGATCAAGGTCGATCCACCAGGTTCCCGTGTAATTGTTGCACATATAGTCGGCGGTTAGGATGCCTTCTTCAACACACATGCTTGCGTCCGCTATCTTTAACGCTTCAGATAAATTCATGCCTTCCCCTGTTTTTGCAGTACATACCTCGGCTCCGGTATCATTTTCGGGGGGCAGCGCTCCTGTACACCTCCAGTTTATCTCCGCCTCACCTGTTACAGCATTTACGACACACGCGGGGTTGCATCCCGGTTCTTCAATATCCAGATCTATCCACCACGTGCCGGTATGGTTATTGCACGTGTAGGTATCCTTGAGTCTGTCACCGCATTCGCTATTTACGGCGATTTGTTTAGCCTCACCTAAACCCATACCGCTGCACGAGGATCCGTTACCGGCATCTTCCGTCCACACGACCTGACATTTATTGTCTATACAAGCGCAACGTCCGTAACCGCAGTCCATAGTCCCTGATCTACACTCCAGTGTACATGCTACGCTCTCACAATACGGAGCCTGATCTTTATAAACGCATTTACTCGGGTGGCAGCAGGTAGCCGGGACGCATTCATCATCTGCGGCACAAAGGCTTATTTCTTCCGTAAATGTTCTGCTGTCCGGTGTTCTGCATTGGCGCGGATAACTTTCCATTATGGGGTAACCGGCTCTGACACAATCATCAAAACTGTTTATTTCCGGTACGCATGTACTGCCGTCAAAACATTTTCCTTCACCGCAATCACAAATTTTTACTTCATGGCTGTTTTCCGGGGAACACCCGCATGCCCCGATTGTACAGGTATTTGGGAAATCGCCAACCGACTTACAGCACAATCCAGTTCTAACAGTTCCACCTGAATCTATACAAGCCTGTTCTTTTGATAATACTCCCGTGCATCTCCAGTTTATCTTTGCTTCTCTTGTTTCAACATTAACAACACAAGCAGGATTACACCCTTCCTTCTCCATATCTAAATCAATCCAATAAGTTCCTGTATCATCATTACATACATAAGTTTCTTTGAGTCTATCGCCGCATTCACTTTTTTTGGCAATAGATTTAGCGTCTGAGATAGTTAATATGAATATATCCTCTCCTTTTTTATATTGGCAATTATCTTCTGTAAATGTTGGACCTCCTGGTACCGCGCATCGAGGAGGATAACTTTCCATTACAGGATGACCTGCTTCCACACATTCTTCAAAACTTTCTATTTCTTCCTCAAAAACCCCCTCACATTTGCCGTTTACGCATTTACATGAATCCGGTGCTGAACAAAAGCACTCCCCACCGGTCCCTGAGGGGGGATTATCTTTGTTGTAACAACCGCAATTACAATCCCCTGTTTCGCCAAAAACAACACAGTCATCATCCGTGGCACAATCCTTGGTTCCCTCCGGTACGGTTTCCGGATAGCAATAGCAGTTACATTGCCCCTCGTTCCCGCAATGCCTGGAATTTTCAATGAGACAGGAGCCAAGGTTAACGTATGACGGTTTTGCTTCTGTCGGCCATTTGCAGTCGCCCTTCTCATACCCCGCTTTACTGCATGCGGACTGGCAGTCATCAGGGGAAGAGAAATCAGCTTTGGGTTTCTCTGTTTCCGGACCTATACAGCCCGAAATCAAAATTGCCGGGATTATAACCGAAACCAGGATTAATGTAAAATGCTTTAACCCCGCATTTACATCCGGATGAAGTCTCATTTTTATTCGATTTTAAAATAGATTAATATTATTACGGATTACAAAAATAAAAAAACATAGTTACGAATTGATTCGCAGTTATTTTCAAGGACAAAACGATCATCAGGTCAAACACAAGGCTTCCGAGAAAATGCAGCAGGAAACTCATTTCCTTATTCTAAGTTTTCCGTGCTGAAAAACGCAAAAATTATTTGATAATTTATCCTGATGTTCCATTAAAATTTTTTCTAACTGACCTTAAAAACCTGCTCTTCACTTACCAATTCAGTCGCATGCAGCAGAACTGCCTGAATGTCTTCTGGCTCAAGTTCCGGGTAATCCTCAAGCAACTCCTGGGTTGTTACTCCGCCAGCGAGAGCCTTCAGGATTTGTTCTACCGTGATTCTCAACCCCCTGATTGTTGGTTTACCAACCATTACTTCCGGGTTAGTGGTGATCCTGTCCAATAAATTTTTGTTTTTCATTGTGAATACAAACTATATATCTCTCTTTTTGGTAAGGCATTATGGGGGCTGAAAGCCCCCATTATTCATTCTGATGATCAACCTTTCAGAAGGTTGTTTTTCATTTTTAAGTTATTTGATTACAAACAAATAAAAACTTGATTTATGATCATCAGATCAAACACCAGGCTTCCGAGAAAATGTATTAAAAAACTGGGGAGTATGCTTTTCGATCTTAGATCAACCCAGGCGAAAACATATCCCCCTATGAACGAATACGGCACCTCGAGAGGCGGCTTCCCGATGTGCATCAGCATGTAGACAAATGAGTGGATAAGATTAGCGTACCTTTCATCCATTTTTTCCATCAAAGTCCACATCAGAAAGCCCCTGTAGAAGAACTCCGTGGCGAGCATTCTTATCGCTATCGCGGATTCATACAGTATGAAATTCCAGGTTGAATCGGATGCTGGCTTCCAGATAGGGTAGTACTGCGAGAAATCGCTTAGGGTTGAGCCGTATGCCATGACGGGAAGCGCTACGGCAAAAATCAATACAGAATATTTCAACCCGGGTTTCAAGTTTCCAAAACCGAGCAGCACATCCTTCAGATTTACCTTCAGTATTAACAGGAATATTATCGGCAGTGTCACCAGAACCGCAAAATCAAATATTACGCCCTCAAAGAACCCCATTGGTACGAATCTGGATAATAGAACTGCTGTGACCGCAATTAACACGAGATAATGGAACTTCATGATATTATTTTAAATTTCCTTTTTATTTACAAAAGTTAAAATATAACAAAAAAGATGGATATAGTGGGACTTGTAATGGGTCTTGTACAGTTGATAATAGGGCTTTTTCTAGCGATAGCGGTGATATACCTGGGGATTAAGTTGTTTGGCTGGGCAACCAAGGGCATCGATGAATGGGAAGAACTGAAGAACGGGAATGCTGCCGTAGGGATAGTATTGGCGGCAATAGTGATTGCCTTGGCCACCGTGGTGCAGTCCGGAATTGTTGGGCTTACGGGCACCATAATGAACGCGAGTGCAAGCGGCGAGTATGTGATGGCCATAATCGGAGGAGTTGTGCAATTGATTATGGGCATTATCCTGGCGGTGGTTGCCATATGGCTTGCGATCTTTATCCTGGGTCGCGTAACCAAGGACATCGATGAAGCGGCAGAACTCAAGAACGGAAATGTGGCGGTTGCGATACTGATGGCCGGCGTTCTTATAGCGGTCGGGTTTGTAATACAGTCAGGGGTTTCTGGGCTTTCCAGAGCAATCGGCGTTTAATTTCTTTTTTCTTTTTTTTTATATTTTAAGAATAATAATGATTAATAATATAGATTTTAAATCCGATAAAATGAATGAAATCGTGCTTAGTCCAAAGGACCAGCCCTTGATCCAGATAGAAGCGGAGGTTATAAGCCCGGATGCGTTTGCCGGCAAGACAACATCTGAAATCGAATCTTTGAAAATCTGGCAGGGAACAAGACAGTTTGATCTTTCCGAGTTTTTTGATGTTTCCGGAGCCTCAGGAGAGAATGCCGGGGATACGAGAATCGCGATTGACGGAAGCGTTCACAGGACCAAGTACATCGGGCAGGAGATGAGCGGGGGCGAAATCCTGGTTAAAGGCAGCGCTGGAATGCATGCCGCTGAAAAAATGAAGGGCGGTAAAATGATTATTGAGAAAGACGCGGACTCCTGGACCGGGACTCAATTGCTGGGCGGCGAGTTAAAGATAGGGGGAAATGCAGGGGACTATCTCGGGTCGGCGTTTAGAGGAGAGTGGCAGGGGATGAAAGGCGGCTTTATAGAGGTCGGAGGGAATGTTAAAAGTCAACTCGGCAGCGGGATCGTTGGGGGTAGAATCCTGGTTAAGGGGAACGCAGAGCAATTTCCGGGCGTTCATATGAACAACGGTTTGATAATCATAGAAGGCGATGCCGAAAGAGGGGCCGGAGCGGAAATGATCGGCGGCAATATGGTTGTCAAGGGAAAAATTCACACTCTTCTCCCTGGATTTGAGTTTGTTGAAAAGGTCAATGGGATTGAAATCGAGGATGGGAAAATTGAAGGGGAGTTTCTGAAGTTCCTGGGAGATTTTGCTGTTAAAAAAACCGTTCAGGGGAATCTCTATGCCGGCGAAGTTGATGGGTTTTAGTTTTTCTTTTTAATAAAATCCATAAAAAATAAGGGGGAATTAGATCGAACCTCACCGATCGTTAAAGAGAAACTATTGAAAAATAACAATCAGTAAAGGAACTTCTAACGGGATAAGAGTTAGTTTTCCATACAACAAGGATTATGTTGCGAAAATCAAAACCATTAATGGCTACAAATGGCATCCCGACCGAAAATACTGGAGTTTTCCATATTCGGAAGACACTCTAAAAAAGATTTTATCTGCATTTTCTGGTGAGAATATTCAATTGGACCCCACCTTACATGTTTCTGTTGATCAAAAAGATGATAAACCAACGCAGAACCGAACTCAAATCATGGAGAAAGTAAAGAAAGAACTCAAACTAAGGGGGTACAGCCAGAAGACCAGAAAAGCATATTTGCACCAGATTAGACGATACACCCGTTATTTTACAAAAGATCCAAAAGATCTTGACGAAGAACATATCAAAGATTATATTTTGCATTTGATTGACAAAGAAAAGGTCTCAAGGTCATATCACAATCAGGCAGCAAGTGCCATAAAATTCCTGTATGATCGTGTGCTAAATATGCGAAGAACTGTAGATGGTCTTCCCAGGCCAAGAAAAGAGAAGAAACTTCCGGTTGTCTTAAGTCACGAAGATGTGGTGCGGGTATTTGAGTCAGTAGAGAATATCAAGCATAAGGCAATCTTGATGCTTATTTACTCTGCTGGTTTAAGGGTCAGCGAGGTTGTAAAATTGAAAGTTAGGGATATTGATGCCGAGCGAAAATTGATTCACGTGAAGGGTGCAAAAGGAATGAAGGATCGCTATACAATACTTTCAGATGTTGCATTGGAAACATTGGACATTTATCTGAAATCTTACAAACCACAGAAGTGGCTTTTTGCTGGAACAAAGAAAACAAGACATTTGAGTACGGGAAGCGTGCAAAAAATATTTGATAGTGCTGTAAAGTCCGCAGGAATAACAAAAGATGTTTCTGTCCATACTCTTCGCCATAGTTTCGCGACTCATTTATTAGAAAGTGGTGTTGATTTAAGATACATTCAAGAATTACTTGGGCATAAAAGCAGTAAAACAACAGAGATTTATACGCATGTAAGTACAAGGGATTTAGGAAAAATTAGAAGTCCTTTAGATAACCTTTTTAAAAAAGAGGGATAAAGTATTTATATAAGTTGGCATAATATCGAGTATAGGGATGAAATTTGAGAAATCAAATTACTTCATCCAGAGGTAAGCATAAACGAACTTATGTTCGGTTATCCTACCAAGTTTAGAGGAATAAACGAACTTATGTTCGGTTATCCCATCGTTATATGGAATTGACTACGGGACAATTTAGTTACTTTTATATTTCTCAAAATCTAATCTTATAAGATTAAAAATAAATAATAAGAAATGGAACCACGAAACTGGATAAATAAACACATAAAGGAACTGAGAAATAAGTTTATTGGAAAGACCATCATCGTCTGCGATAACAAAGTGATAAAAGCATTTGATGGACCGGTAGATCCATTAAAAATAAATGAAGTGGCAAGAGAGATATGCAAAGAAAAATGGTGTTATACATATTTTCCAGAAAGTGAGGAGGAATACCTACTATGATCCTGATAGATGTTGATTTGTGGAATGAAGTAATGAAAGAATTTGAATTGTTTGAAGCGTTGGTAGATACGGGATCAAGTTATTGCGTCATAGAAAAATCCCATAGCAATAAAATTCCGCTGGATTCAAAAAACGTGAGCAGTACCCATTAGAGTGGTAGAAATATTCACGGATTTCTATTTATGTCTCCATGAATATCTTTTTAAAGACGAAATATTAATATATTTATATCAAAAGTTTATTATATTTTTCATTACTTTCAAAAATTGAGAATAGATTATTATTTTACTATTATGACTTAAGTAATAGTAGTAAATAAATAAACCGTAATACTCACACATTATACAGTATCATTGTAGAGATTATTTTGTGAAATCCAACGATTTATTTGTGCAATAGGAAAAATCCATAGCAGATGCTCTTGGTTTAGATACAAATGGTATTCTACATCTTTGGCAGATGGGTGAGCCGTTAAATGTTCCTTTAACCAAATTAAGGTGTAGATATAGAAAGAAAGAATATGCAGTGGAGGGACTAATTGTTGAGATTAGGGGGAGTTATAAGCGTCCAATGTTGTCAGAAGAAGAATGCACAAGACCAGAATCTCCACACCCACTGACAAACAGAGTGATTATTGGTAAAACATTTTTGGATAAATTATCAAAAGAAGAATACACCAAACTATTTGA
>MCBC01000019.1 GCA_001723855.1 Candidatus Altarchaeales archaeon WOR_SM1_86-2
AAGGTATTGGATGTATTGATCGAAAATTATAAGGTCACCGGTATCATGGTGGAAGATAAAATGATACCAAAAAGTAAGATAAAATCTTCCGGGGAGGTTATCATAGTAAGCATTAAATGATTTCTATTTCTCAAAACCCGTGCTAGCGTGCTCTTTCTTTAATCTCTCTGCCACATCATCGTCAAGTCCCTAAAAGCACATTTCTAATCCATTAGAACGAGAGAAAAAGAGTAATGGTGCCATCTGCTATCGATTACCCCTAAAAAGTCCAAGTTAAAAAATTAATATCTTCTTTGTATATCATTTATTGTAGTAATTCTGTTTCACTATTGACTATGTGTATGCCCGAGAATCGATATACATATCTCCTGAAAAAAACGGACACAAAAGTCATGTTCGTTAGGCAATGTGAAAAAAATTCATTGCAAAAAAGCAATTAAAAACAACTTTCTGAAAGGTTGACCATCATAGTGAATGATGGGGGGGTTTCACCCCCATTACGCCCTTCGAAAATGGATAAGATCATATAAAAAATTTGCTCTGCAAATTCAATCATTCAACCATCAACTCAACACTCATAAATACAGGTCCTCGCAGATCAATTCGCTTATTTTTTGAACTGATGTATCTCCTTGCAATTCCACCAACAACTATATTTAAGTCACTTGGGTTTTTAGCCATCTTTATCTGCCAGAAACCCACCTTTTCATTTCTTTTAACTGCATTTTCTATTTCATGGGCAAACAAGTTTGCACATGCGTCAAGGTACGAGAATCCTCCTGGTGTTCCTTTCTCTTTAATTTCCTTAAGCAGATTATAATTTTTCATACCCTCCCCGATCCCGGGTGGGACACCATAGATGCTGTGATCATAGACATAAACCTCATTTAATGCTGCAGGACCTAGAAGTTTCGTATTATCCTCCTTTTCGGTAACATAAGCCTTTATATGCTTTCCGAGAAGTCGGCCGTCATAAGCAAGGAATTTGCATGGGGACGGATCATCCCCGTGTTCCCTCGCAATCTCAACAATATTTTCCGCCAATTTTCCGCCTTCATCACTTACCGGTGTTTTATCGATCTCGATGTATTCTGTTATATCCTCATCCTCCAATTTCAGGTCTCTATAAAATTGAGGATACATCACCGATCTCACATCGCCTAAACCCTTCTGGATCATTAAAACGCGCTCAAGTCCAAAACCTAAATTGAATACCGGGTATGGAATGTCATAATTTGCTAAAGCTACCGGGGAATACATTCCAATATCTGCCACCTCCACCTTACCGGAGAATACTTCATATTCTGTCTCAGGGGCATAATAATTCGATGTTGCCTTCTTTCTTACAAATGAAACGTCCTTAAAACCCAATTCTCCCAGGACCCTGGATGTTATTTTCTTTCCCGCGTCTATTGAGATTTCATCATCCATTATAATGCATGATGCCCCGTAATGTGCCCTTAAATGTGTTTCATCAACCTTCTGCTCCCTTCTAAATCTCAAACCTATGGAAAATAATTTCATTGGCAGTTCATGTTTATACTGCATCGCCTCGATTGTAGAAAACCATGATGCCGTCATATGTGAACGGAGTGTTGTTCTGCTTGCAACCGGCTCTATTTCCCTGAATTCAGAAAATAAATCTATTATTTTGCTTGCAATTTCTGTCCGGAGATTTATACGATTTACCATCGCCTCAACCAGATCATCACTTTCAATCACTCCTGCACGGTATTGCCTCAAAATTTTTCTAAATTCATCGAAATTGAACTTGGGGGCAATCTCTTCAATCTCTTTAATTTTCTCGTCTCCCAAACCAATATCCGGGCGCGGCAGCCCTGCCAGATAATAGCATCTGTCGAGAATTACAGGGGCCTCCGGACCGTATTGAAAATAGATCTCCTGCTCGGGGATAAATACGGGATTTTCAACCTCATCAAAACCAAGTTTCAGGAATATTTTCCTTACTTCCTGCATTGCATCCTGGATAATGTGTCCCCTGCCTCCCCCACCTAAATAATCCTTTTTGCTTTCTTTCGGAAGCAGGTTTGCGGTCTCAATCCAGGATTTTTCAAAATTTTCCTTTGCCTTCGATTTTATCTTCTTGGTGTCAAATACCATTATTTTAATATTTTTGATTTAAACGGATGTATTATGTCCCCATCACTATTGTTTGTTTATTATATATTTTCATACTTAATAATAACTCGGAGATGAACAAAAAAATAATTGTTATATGGTATCTGGTTATGATAATAATTGGGGAGATAATTATAACATACCCTTTAATGTATTTATTTGATATAGACCAGGAGTTTAAAAATGACCTTGAAAACAAAAGAATATCAGATGACTTAAGAGAAGCCTTTAATATTGGTGGCTGCCAATTATCAAAGGATGCAAAAATTTTGGAGGCAGGTGATACGAAATGGACAATCAGGGATGCTGAAGAGGAGTATGTAATTAAAGAATCCGGCAATCGTCTGGAAATATACCATACGCTCAGGTGGGGAGGGATTATTATTCACTCGCTGCTGCTTCTATTTTTGATAGTATATTCTTCGTGGGAAAAGGATAGGGATTTCTCAAAGTTGTTAATGGTGCTCATGTTGGCGCCGCTAATAAGACTGATTGATACGGCAATGCCCATAGTACTCATTGAATCGACATATAAATTCCTGGTGATTTATACACCGGTGATTATGGCATCATTTTTGATGATAAAAAGCCAGAAAATGGGTAAACAAGAAGTAGGTTTGGTGCCAGGCAACATTTGCCTCCAGATTATGATCGCTACCGCGGGCTTTATCTTCGGATTTGTGGAGTATCATATACTAACTCCACAGCCAATAATCCCCTCATTAACTCCCCTGGCTTTATTTGTTCCAATGCTTACAATATTCATATTCACGGGATTTTCAGAAGAATTGGCTTTCAGGGGAATGATATTGACAAATGCGGAAAAAACAATCGGCAGATACCGGGGATTGATCTTCGCAAGCGTTTTGTTCGCAATTATGCACATCGGCTGGAAATCCCCTGCAGATATACTATTCGTCTTCGTAGTGGGTTTATTTTACGGGTTTGTATTTTTGAAAACCAGATGTTTGCTGGGCATAACAATATCCCATGGAATAACAAATATAATGCTGTTTATGGTGATGCCGCTTGTATCACTTTAACTTTCTTTTGCATTTTTCACATAGGTAACCCGGCTTTTGCTTCGCCTCATACAGTGAATTTGAAAACCGCATCACGCAGTAATCCATGCAGTGACCCAGACCAAGAACATGCCCGACTTCATGTATGCATTCATTTTCAATTAATTTCAAAGAATCAAGGCGAAAAATCGATACCACCGCTCCCCTTCCATATGATGCGATTCCAAAAATGAAATTCATATTTCTGGTGTACAGGTCCTTATGCACCACCCAGAGCCCAAAATCTCACTCTTGTTTTGAATCAACTCCTCTGAAAGAGTATCCGCACGGTACTGGCATCTTTCCGGATTATACGCATCCTCTGCCAGCCTCATTTCATCAATATCCGCCACTCTCAGCCCTTCATAGGTTTTTTCAAGGGCATTCTTGATCGCAGGCATTATATCCTGATCTTTTGAATAGAAGATTTGCAGGTTCACTTTATCCTGATCTTATTGTTATTTTAACAATAAAGAAAATATATCAACCCACCCACTTCTCCTTCAGGAAATTCCCGAGCATTGACGAGTCCCTGGTTGTTTTTATTTTTTAAAATCCAATTATAAATAAAAATGCACGAAATTGTTGTTTCATCCAAAATCCCAACTGATTTGGGGAAATGGTTGGATCAATTCACAAAGGATGAGTATACAGATCGATCCGCTGCAATAAGGAAACTCCTATCCATCGGGTTAGAAAAGTGGAGGAAAGAAAAGGCATTAAGGAAATTGGAAAGAGGAGAGATCACTTTTATGGGAGCCTGTGAACTTTCCGGATTGGATGTCTGGGATTTTGCAGAACTGGTTGAGAACTCCGGCATAACCTGGATAAAGTCAAAAGAGGATATTAAGAGGGATATTAGGGATGCTTTAACAAAATGAAACCGTTAGTATTTAATTCAACTCCACTGATTTATTTAGGGAAAGCAGGAGTTCTTCAACATCTAAAGGAAATTAAGGGCGAAAAATTAACTTCTCTTTGTGTCTTTGAAGAAGTTGTTGTGAAAGGGAAAGAGAAATCTGCTGAAGAGGCATTCGTTATCGAAAAGTTAATTGAAGAGAAAGTGATAGATGTAAGGGCACCCAAAAAAGAATTTTTAAAACCATTAGAAAGGGTTCCCAAGATACATAAAGCAGACGCAGAAGTCCTGGCATTGGCAGATGAATTAGATGGAATTGCTATAGTGGATGATGACAAAGCACGGAAGATTGGGAATTTGATGGGTATTGAAAATAGGGGCTCAATTTATATTCTTTTCAGATTTTTTGATTGTAGCGTACTGGATAAAGAAGGGTTAAAAAAGACTTTTGACGAAATGGTACGGTTGGGCTGGAGATGCTCAACTGAACTCTACGCCGCTGTTCTTGAGGAAATTGAAAGGTTGTAACCAAACATTGAGACTAAGCCCACTTCTCCTTCAGGAAATTCCCGAGCATTGACGAGTCCCTTGGCCCGATCAGAACTTTCCAGCCGGTTTCGTCTTCAATCGCGCCGGATAAAGCGGTCGTGACCCCGGGGATTATCAGTTTACGATGGGTTACCTTTTTCTCCAGCCCGGATTCGTCTATCGCTTTCTTTATCCCGGATGCGGTCAATTTCCCTCCGGCCAATGCTACAAGAACCGCTAAACCCTCTGAATCTACAACCAGAAGATAGTAGGGAATCTTGGAGGTTTCCATATCCCCCGTAACGGCATAATAGGTCAAAGCGAAATTTGTCGTTAATAACACCGGAGAATTTTCATTCACATCCCCGAATTCATATAACTTTGCTTCCACAGCCGGCTCGACCCTCGGGTCCGTGTAGATATTCTGTCTCAGGTAGAGGGTCGGGAGGATTGACCACAACTCGGTTGAATGTATAACCAGAAGGGAAGCAAAGCGGTCCATCAAGGTTCCGGCAAGAATTGCCTCATAATATGCTTTTGAAGCATTAGTCTGTTCCTTTTTATTTTTAAAAAATTTACTCTGGTCGAAGAAATCAAAATTATCGTTAGAAAGTGCGCATACTGTAGATGCCATAAGTGGGTATCTAAGTTCATCCACGTTCTTCAGTGCCGATTTTCTCAAAGCAGCGAATTTATCCAGCGTGTGAAGCAATCCGGCACCCACCGCCTCGACCCCGGGATCAAGTACTATCTGGTGGAAATTTTCTGCGTTTGCCGATACCTTTCTGACCAGGGTCCCAAGCCCGTCTAAATTTTCGGAATATACCGCAAGCGGGGCATCATATTTTTTCGATAACTCGAGCATATCCTCCCAGTTTTCATTATTTGCGGCGTACAAAAGGGGCCTTCTGTTTGCTATTCCATCCTCCTGCATCCCGTAAGCCAGGATCTCTGGATTGAAGGAGCACAGCATTAAAGGTCCTGGAAATTCCTTTGCAGCCATCCCGACAGCCCCTCTGAATTTCTCCCTATCGTTTGATGCGCACCTTATGCTTATGCCGTCCAACCTCAACTCCTCCCCGATTCTCTCAATCCTGTACTCCTTTACAAAATCAATCCTTCTTTTGATCTCCCTTTTGCTCATCAAATCGCTGACATCAAGCATCAGAGCCGCTTGATTGAAAAATCTCAGTTCATGGCGGTACATAACCTCCTCCCCCCCGATCATAACCCCGTCATTACCCGAACCGATCAGAACATCCCTTACAGGGGGAATTAAAATTTTGATCAGATCCTCCTTCTTTTTTCCTTTCAACTCCGGGCAGTTATCAGGGATTTCTTCCTTTTCAACCAGTTTCACCGCAAAACCCATGCATGTCTTTTCTTCACACTTACCGCAGTTCGTGCCTGGCAGATACTTATATAATTGAAGCGCTGTGAGTCGAGCCATTGTAACTTCGGACTTTTATTATCAATCATTTAAAATTTAAAAAATAAAAGGATTAAAGAATGCCAAGACAAAAATTCAGCAATCAAACGTCTCAGCAGATAATCGCCCACCTTTCAAACATCCTTGATTGTGAAATCAAGTACAACCTGATTGTTGACCCCCTGGGCATCCGCTTCGCGATTACAAAATCAACAAAACAGAAAAGAACAGCGTCCTCGAAAAGAAAAAAACTAAAAGAGGAGCAGAAAGACATGACAAAGAAGCAGAGGAAGTTAAGCAGTACAAAGAAGAGGACGAGACCAAAGATAAGGTCGATCAAAAAAGGGCGGACGGTTACATTAAAGGGCAGGACCCAGTATTAAGCATAAAAATGGCAGGTAAAATTCTTTTTGAATGCTCTGTGAATGAAAAAGAGGTAATGGTGACGCTTGGGGACCTGACGGACGAGAGCTGTGATGCGATAGTGAATGCCGCTAACTCCATGCTGGCTCACGGCGGAGGTGTTGCGGGGGCGATAGTGAGGAAAGGCGGCGCTGTGATACAGGAAGAGAGCAACAGGATAGGGCATGTTAACGCTGGTGAGGCGGCGGTGACGTCCGCAGGCAAATTGAAAGCAGTATATGTGATACATGCGGTTGGGCCGAGATGGGGCGAAGGGGACGAGGAGAGGAAGTTGAAAAGCGCTGTTAGAAATTCACTGCTTAAGGCGTCGGAGTTGAATCTGAAGTCGCTTGCGATGCCTGCAATAAGCTGCGGTATTTTCGGGTTCCCGAAAAAGGAGGGTGCATCAATTATCGTTGATGAGGTCCTGGATTTTTTGACCTCGGCCCGCACGTCCCTGGAGCTGGTAAATCTCTGCACAATCGACGAGGAAATGGCGGAACTGTTTTCCGAGAACCTGCAGAAAAAGTTGCTGTGAAACCTTGATGATTTATATATAAAATCCTTATTATTTAAATACAATAAAAAGATGGCAAGACAAAGAATGGGCGGGGCGCCTCCCGCGGGTGCTGGACTGGTCAGGTACTTTGATGTGGATGAGGGGGGGCCGAAGATAGAGCCGAAATTGTTGATAGGAGTGATAGTGGCTATAATAATAATCGAAATAGTATTCGCCCAGCTGCTGTAGAATGGAATCTATCTCGATAAAAACTGCCAGGAGAACAGAGTTTGTTGATATAACCGGCAAAATTAATAACTTAATTGAAGACTTCAATATCCCTGACGGCGCGATATTGATATGCACAAAGCACACAACATCGGGGTTAATTGTGAATGAAAATGAATCCGGGCTGGTGGAGGATATGGAGAATGCCCTTAAAATGCTGATTCCAAGCGCATCCGGTTACAAACACGATAGAATTGACCGTAATGCTGACTCGCATCTGAGGTCCATTTTGATTTCAACGAGTTTGGTCCTTCCTGTCGCTGACGGCAGATTGGACTTGGGAAGATGGCAGAGCGTTTTCTTTGTTGAGTTGGATGGCCCGAGAACCAGATCGGTTGTTGTGAAAGTGTTCTGATTTTTCTTTTTCTTTTTTAATAATTAAGGTAGCATGAAGATTTTGGTAGTGGATAACATAGACTCATTTGTCTATAATCTGGTGCAGTATATCGGGGAGTTAGGGGCGGAACCCGTGGTTTTTATGAATGATGCGGAGTTTGAGGAAATCGAGAAAGCTGTGAGTGATGAATGTATTGACGGGATAATTATTTCCCCTGGCCCGAAAACTCCAAGAGAAGCGGGAATTTCAAACAATGTCATAGAAAAATTCGGGCCGGAGATACCGTTACTTGGTGTTTGTTTAGGGCACCAGTGCATAGGCTATTGTTATGGTGCCGAGATCAGGAGCGCGCAGGTATTGAAGCACGGGAAAACCTCCATGATAAAGCACAATGAAAAAGAGATTTTTGAAGGGATCCCGAGCCCCTTCGAGGCAACCCGCTACCATTCCCTGGTCATAGATAACCTTCCGAACTGCCTGGAGGTCACGGCAAGAAGCACGGACGATAATGAGATCATGGGGGTAAAGCACCGCAAATACCCTGTCTATGGAGTCCAATTTCATCCGGAATCAATTCTGACGGGACTTCCTTCAAGAGAAGAGAACGGGATGAAAATGATGAACAATTTTTTAAAGATCGTTGAAAGATACAGGTAAACCCGCTGTTTAAATTAAAAACTATTTATATTTTCACCTCAAAGTATTTATATGCATAGTTCCTATAAAATAAGTGAGGTGAGCATAATGAAACCTAAAATACAGATGAGTCATACCGAGCAGACTGCATATTTTTCCCTGTTAAGGAAGGGCATAGTTGTAGCCAACGCAAGCATTCTATCTTCAATTCTGGAGATCCAAATAAAGCGGGCAATGAATCTGCTCATTGCTCTGTCCAATAAGGGGGTGGTTCAGAGAATTGGGAAAGGACAATACGCACTTATCCCCGCTGACATCCTATATGGAAGAAAAAGTTTTATTAACGACCCACATATAATCACCGATCAATTAATGAAGAACCGGGGGGAGAAGTATTATGTGGGTTACCAGAGCGCAGCACACCTACATGGCGCCGCAGAGCAACTTCCGTTCACCACCTTTATTGCCGTATTAAAACAAAGGAGACCAATTAAAGTTGGAAACAATAAAATACAATTCATAACCCTGAGAAAAAAAAAGTTCTTTGGTGTAAAAGAGATGAAGTATTTTGATTCATTTGTGAATGTGTCTGACAGGGAAAAAACCATAATAGATCTCATTGACAGGCCGGATATCTGCGGAGGCATTGATGAAGTAGCAAGAACTGTCTTAAATTTACTGGAAGATGTCGATATGAAGAAAGTTGTTAGGTATCTGAGAAAAATGAGAAAGCCAGTTGTTGCTCAGCGTCTGGGATTCATACTGGAAAAACTTGATCAAGGGGAAGATGCACTCATGAAAATCGAGGCACTAAAAGGCTCTCACACCTACTTGCTAGATCCATACTTCCCGAAAAAAGGGGAAAAATCGGTTAGGTGGAATGTCATAGAAAATATAAAATTGGAAACATCATGATAAAAATAGACAGAACAGTTCTCAGGGATTGGGCAGATGAAATTGGGATAGATGACTTGGCTCTGGTTGAGCAGGATTTTCGTCTGATGGACATTTTAAAAGCCATATACTCAGACCCGTTCCTATCTGAAAAAATTTATTTGAAGGGAGGAACAGCCATAAACAAGATTTACCTCAAAAGGACTCCAAGATTGTCCATTGATCTGGATTTTAACTCTATTGGCAAAAAGAAGGAAGTTTTAGGTCAGAGGAAGCAAATAAGACTTGGGATAATTGACATATTAAAAGCACAGGATCCCGGCTATAAAATAAAGTCAAAGACAAAATACGGGTTGATCCCAATCCATGCATCTTACAGCCCCCTTTTTGGGGAAGGAGTGCAGCACCTGAAAATTGAAATATCCAACATTGAGCGATTCCCTGTTTTGAACCCAAGGAAAATAGAGTGGGATGGTGTGGGGATCAATACATATTCTCTTGAAGAATTGACAGCAACCAAATTAAGAGCACTTTACAGCAGAATAAAGGGCAGGGATGTTTATGATCTTTATTTTATTTCAGATCTGGATTTGAACGAGGTGATTCTGAGAAAATTAGTTTTATATTACTTCCATAGATCCGGGAAGGTATTTGATCCAAAATTATTTTTCAAGAATATCAGGGAGAAATTCAAATCTAAAAAGTATTTTGACGATGTATCCGGGTTTATAAGGTCGGATGTTGAATTCTCCATAGGGGGGGCTTTGAAGAAGATTCTGTCAAACTACCGTTTTCTGGGTGATCTGGATGAAAGAGATGAAAACTTTATTGCGTTATCCAGGAAATTACTTGGCAAGTCAATATCAAAAGGCAAACTGAAAGCTGTTTCAGAAATAAAGCATCCGCTGTCATACCTGTTTGGAGAAGACGCCGATATATCTGAAAAAGCAAAAAGTGCTGATATGGAAGACATCAAAGTGTTTTTAAAAGTAAAGAAGCGATGAAAACTAATTGGATCAAAAGATACATCTGGGTATGGGTTATTGGATACAGTGTGGCAATATTTATCCTTTCATCCATGCCCCAGCCCCCGGTTCCTCCAGAGCCGATAATTCCACACCAGGATAAATTCCTGCACATAATGGTGTATTTCCTTTATACTTTACTCTGGCAGGTGGGGCTAATTGGTGTGAAAAATGAAAAAATAAGCAGCTATGCAATCCCTCTTGCCGTGGTGATCGCGATACTCTACGGAGCAACAAACGAGGTCTATCAATCGTTTATCCCGGACAGGATGTACGACTTCGGGGATGTGATCGCAAATGCGGTTGGGGCAGTGCTTGCAGGTTTGAGAAGAATTTAATGGTATAACTTAAGAAATTCGCCCGGGTTTAACTCAAAAGGTCTCTTTCCAACCCCTTTAATCTTTTTGTTTCTGTGGCTGAACAGAGAATAAACGAATTCAATAAATTCATCCGTGATCCGGGATTTAGGGGTTATGCGGGTGATCGCGGATTTTACTCTCGGCCGGGGTGAAAATACCGCGGGAGACAATTCTTTCAATATCTCAACTTCCGCGCAGCACTGGACGATAACGCTTATCGCCCTGTACTCTCTTGTCTTTGGCGCGGCGATCAATTTCTCCGCAAATTCTTTCTGGTAGACCAGAACGCTGAGATCAAATTTATGTTTCAGCAGTTTCAGGGTTATCTTCCTGGATATGCTGTACGGTATATTTGAAACCGCTTTATTGAACCTGGGAAACGGAACCTTTAATGCATCTCCATGGATTATTTTTATTTTTTGATTAAACTTTTTTTTAAGAAGTTTATTATTTAGAATACAGGTTAATTCCTGATCCCTTTCAATACCATACACAAGTTTTGCCCTCTTTACTAGTTCAGATGTCAGGTTGCCGGTTCCGGCGCCAATCTCCAGCACAACATCATCCCCGTCAACCTTTGCATAATCACAGATTTCCCCTATAACTTTCTGGTCTGTCATAAAGTGCTGAGCATAACGAGTGGGCATTTATATTGTCTTGGATAGAACGGGCCCGACGGGGTTTGAACCCGCGACACCTCGGTTAAAAGCCGAGTGCTCTGCCAAACTGAGCTACGGGCCCATCCAATGTATATAATAGGTATTCTGAAATAAAAAGGAGCTATTTTAGCCCCGCCAGGATTTGAACCTGGGTCCGCGGTTCCAAAGACCGCAAGGATTGGCCACTACCCTACGGGGCTTTAACCGGCT
>MCBC01000020.1 GCA_001723855.1 Candidatus Altarchaeales archaeon WOR_SM1_86-2
GTTTTGCCGAGGTTAGCAACCAAAGATTGAGCCAACCTCGGCATATTGGATTATTGGGTTTTGCCGAGGTTAGCAACCAAAGATTGAGCCAACCTCGGCATATTTATTTATTGTTTTATGAATTTATTCCGATTATTTAATTAATAATAAGAATTAATGAAATGGATTTGATAATAAAGAAGGGAAAGGTCTATTATGAGAACAGATTTATTGACTCAGACATTGGAGTGCGTGATGGAAAGATCGTTAAGATAAAGAAGAGGGTAAGTAATGCGGCGGATTCATTCATTGACGCAAAAAACCAGTATGTTGTCCCGGGCATAATTGACGCGCATGTTCATCTGCGCGACATGAAACAATCCCATAAAGAGGATTTTGTAACAGGCAGCAGGGCAGCGCTTAACATGCCCAATTCAGATCCCTCCGCTTTAACAGTGAATGTGCTCAGGCGAATGGATGCGTTAAGGAAGAATGCGGTAGTGGATATTAAATTCTTTGCAGGGCTTAGGGATAACCTGAATGAAATTCCCGGCATGAATGATCACGCAGCAGTTGCGGGATATAAGGTTTATATGACCGGCGACTCAGGGGTTTCAAGAGAGGAATTAGTTAATATTTTTGATTTTTTTAGCAATAAACTTTTTAAAATATGGCTGAACTCTGGTCAGACACACTCGGGAGATTCGCTCCCGCGTGAAAAGTTTAATCAAAAAAATAAAAATAAAAAAATAAAAAGAATCGCCGTACATACAGGGGATGACAAACCCGGAGAAATTGAAGGAATTAAATTTGTTTCTGGGTTGACAGGTAGATTTAAAATTCCAGTTCATATCTGCCACATAAGCACCTCTGAGGGGATAGAGATTGTTTCAAAGAATCCCGACCTTACATCCGAGGTAACGCCCCATCACCTGTTTCTGAGCAAAGGCGAATATGAATTTGATGCGGTAAATCCTTCGCTCAGAAGCAAAGGGGAAAGGCCCGGGTTATGGAAAATGCTGGATAAAGTTGACATTATCGCATCCGATCACGCCCCGCACACATTGAAAGAAAAAGAGGATGGAGCACCGGGCTTTCCTGGTCTGGAGACATCTCTCCCGCTGATGCTGAATGCTGTCAATAAAAATATGATACCGTTTGAGAGGGTGATCGGGATGATGTCTGAAAAGCCGGCAGAAATTTTTGGATTAACAAATAAGGGGATGATAAAAGAGGGCTGCGATGCCGACCTGACTGTGATTGATTTAAAGGAAAGATGGAAAATCAGGGGCGATGATTTCTGCGGAAAACAGAAATGGACGCCGTTTGAAGGATGGGAAGTGAAAGGGGTTCCGACGCATACTATTGTTAACGGCAGAATTGTAATGGAAGACAAAGAGTTGATTTAAGCCAAGAATCTATTTTATTTTTTATTCAATTTCTAATTGTTTTGATAAAACTCCTTAAAACTTGCTTTGCAAATTTTTGGATCGTAAAACCACTCCATGGTTTTAGATTTCAAGATTTACCCTGTGAATCTTGCGAACACAAAATTGCGAAGCAATTTTTGGTGTTTTTTTTAAAAGTTTTAAATAGATAATAAACTATGGCCGGGATGGGGTAGTTTGGTCAATCCTACGGGACTGTGGCGAACTTTTTTGTTTGCAGAGATCCTGCGACCCGGGTTCAAATCTCGGTCCCGGCCCTCAAATTCACCAGTTTATGTGACAATACGGAATAGCCCGTATGCCAGGATTAATCCCCCTGTTATGACCGTAAGAATTATCCTTTCAAAATGTTCGACTCCCCAAATTGGTGATAATAATAATAAAAATGTTCCGAATGCAAATAGAACCGCACCCAGGGTGGCCCTGTTTTTAGTCCTGCATGTTCCTGCTGCCCCCTCGCTTTTAGGTAGGTGCCGCCCAACCCCCGGATCTTGATAGTACTTAAGGTGCACCGGTGTTTCCTCGTTTTTAGGCGCATGGCTGAGATAATACATGCCTGTCGTTAATGAAATTGCAGCAAGGGCTCCTAAAATAATGCTTTGGGTGGGTTCTGAATACCCGAAAATGCCCGCAAGAAAGAGAAATAAAATTCCCGCGGCAAAGACGATTGAGCCGCGGATCGAGGTTTTCCGATTGAATTTTGATTCTTTACCTTGCATTTTTAATTAAATTATAACAACAAAAATTAAATAGGACATGAACGAATCATTTATAGAGCCCCTCCTGTTGAATTTATCCCTGCTGATAGTTCTGGGGATAGCGGCATCTTATATATCCAGCAGGATAGTGCGTCCGATAAGGGTCCCCGAGATATTTGCGTTGATGCTGCTCGGGATAATCGTCGGGCCCGTGCTTAATATATTCAATCTGGATGCTGTCAGCGAGCATGAAAGGGATCTCCTCATATACCTTCTGATGCACATATCACTGCTTACGCTTTTGTTTGAAGGGGGGTTCAACACCGAGTTCGGGGAATTCAAAAAGAACATCAGGATTATAGGGATTCTGGCATCCCTGGGTATTATAATCACAGCGGCATGTGTGGGGGCGGTTATAGCATATTTGACCGGGATTCCTTTAATCTACGGCGTGCTCATCGGCGCGGTACTTTCCGCAACAGACCCCGCAAGCGTGATATCTCTCGGGAGAGCGCTGCGGCTTCCGAAGAGGATAACAACGATACTTGAAGGGGAGTCCGCGTATAATGACGCAACAGCCATTATTCTTTTCCTCGTAATAGTTGACCTTATCGGGGCATCCACCCTTTCAATATCAGACATTGCGATATCCGAGACAGCGGTGAAATTCCTGGAGATGTTTCTGGGGGGGATATTTATCGGAGGGTCTTTAGGCATTCTCGTAAACGAGGTACTGAAGAGAAATAAAAATGAGCACTACACGGTGTGGATCACGATACTTCTGGCGTCAATCTCATATTTTACGGCCGAGCATTTCGGGGTCAGCGGGGTTATAAGTGCCGTCACCGCGGGCATGGTGCTGGGAGTAAGAACCGATGCGTTCACGCCGCGGGAACACAGGGCGGTGCAGGATTTCTGGGAGTTCGCAAGATTTGGCGCGAATTCAATAATATTCTTGGTTCTGGGAACCTTGATTGACATTGAATACCTTGCAAATATTGAACACTTCGCTATCGGGTTTGTAATCCTCATATCCCTGGTTTTGATAAGGCTGGCTGTCGTTGAGATCGCAGCGCTCTCTCTGAAAAGGAATCTGAAGTGCATCATAACATGGGCGGGGGTTCGCGGGTCAATCCCGATCATACTGGCGATAAGCATCGCAGGGATGCCGCATTTAGAGCATAAGGATGTGATCATCGGGATAATATCGTCTGTCGTATTCCTCTCGATAACGATCCAGGGCTTAACGTCTGCGCCGCTTGTAAACAGGTTGATTCCAACAAAAATTTCCAGGGATGCGAGGATATACGAGGAACTGAAGGTCCGTGAAAGAGTATTGAGGGGGGGATTGAAATCGCTTGACAGGAAGTTCTCAAGAGGGGATATAGACGATGTTGCATATGAAAAACTTACTGAAAAGATAGGGGGCGAGCTGGAAAAAGTGAAAACCCTGATAAAATCCCTGACGGGGAAGCAGATGGAGTTTGAGAGAAAGGAGGAACTTGAGATTGAACTTGAAGTGCTTGAGGAGATGGCGGTGAAATTAAGGAATGAATTCGTATCAGGGAGCATCACAGAGGGGGCGTATAAAGATATCAGGGAGGAACTGGATGAGAAGCTTCTGGGGATCAGGAAGGAATTGAAAGGGATCTAGAATTTGTTAGTTATATCTTCAGAGAGCCCGACCAAATGAAGGGTTGATTCACTCACGCAGTTATATTTTTTTTGAACCAGAAAGGAAATTTCCAGGTTTCGCCGAGAATGCAGGAAATCTTTTTTGAACCGGAAATGTAAATAGAAATGCTTTGAATATATTTTTATTTTAGTATTCCCATAAACATTAATATGGTAAAATCAAAATAAATACTGATTGAGCCCGGGAATAAGGTTGCAATCGGTCAGCATATCCAAATAATAAAAATTAAAATGGAAAGAATAGATGTGGAAAGTTTGATAAAAACAACAACTGAGGAGATAGAAAAAGTCCTTAGTACAAAGACCATCGTTGGAGAGCCAATGACATTTGAAGGCAAAACGGTTATACCTGTCTCAAAGGTAGGGTTTGGTTTCGGTGCAGGCGGCGGAAGCGGCGGCGGAAAAGGCAAGGAAGGGGAAGGCGGAGAAGGCTCAGGCGGCGGTGCCGGAGGAGGTGCATCCGTATGCCCGGTTGCGCTTATAGTTATCGACAAAGAAAAGGTCGAGGTGATGCCGTTAGCAAAAAGCAGCTTAGGAGCCGCATTGGAGAAAATGGTAAGTTACGTGCCCGAAGTGACAGGTAAAGTAATGGCTGCAAAAGAAAAGGCAAAAAAGTCTAAATAAACCTTTTTGAGCGGGGAAACGTGCAATGTTGATTAAATCATGGCACTTATAGAACTGATAATAATAATAGCAATTTTATTTATCGCCCTGTTACTGTGTGTTCTGCTTATCCCCTTCTATCTTTCGTTCAGTTTTATCAAAAAGGGGCATGACATAAGAACCGAATTTGAGGTAAGCTGGCTTGGGGGGCTGGTCGGTAAAAAACTTGAGGAAAAGAAAACCGAGAAACCGGAGAAGGAGAAGGTTGAGAAACCAGAAAAAGAAGGGAAAAATATAACGGATCAACTGGGCGATGTTTATGATCTTATAGAGTACACCCCTGATTTTCTCGAATTATTTCATCCTTTTCTGAAATTTATTAAAGATTCTCTTTTTTCTTTAAAGATAAGGGAAATAAAACTCAGGGTAAAGGCGGGATTTGTTGAGCCCCAGTATACAGGATACCTCGCAGGCTGTTTATATTTTGCAAGAGGATTAACTTACATGATGCCGATGAATCCCGATATTGTTATAGAGCCTGATTTTAATGTCCCGCATGATGCGGGTGAAATGAAATTGGACATATATCTTAAAACCGTTTTGGGGGTAAGATTGATTAATTTTGCGGTCCCGCTTATCAGATTCATTTTATCAAAACCGGCAAGAAGGCTTATGTGGCGGTTTATCGCTAAAAAAGTAAAAAGAAATGGATAAAGAAGAAAACCGTGAGGGCTTTGTGGAGGTAATGGAAGAAAAGAGGATTGGAGATATTTTGAGGGTTGAATCCAATGTCCTCATCCCTGTCATTAAAATTTTCATTGCTTTCTGCGGAAAAGAAACAGTGAATGGAGGTTATTTCTCCGTTGCACCTTACGCGCTGATCGTTGTTGATTCAGAAGGCGAGAGCAAGAATAAATAATCGTTTATACGGTACGATAAAAAAATGTTTGAAAGCGTGTCGCGAAGTTTTGACCTTGTGAAGGTAAGTTTCGGCGTTCTCAGGAAGGACAAGGAAATAATGCTGTTCCCGATTATCTCGGGTATTGTTTGCATACTGGTTTCGCGTTGGCGAAACGGGCTATATATGGTATATCGGTTTGTTCCTTTACTATCTTGTAAGTTATTTCATAGTCATTTTCTTTAACACGGGACTTATAGCGTGTGCCCACATAAGGCTTAAAGGCGGGGATCCGACGTTCAGTGACGGGATTGCTGCCGCCAGCAAGAACATAGGGAAAATATTTGCATGGGCATTGATCTCGGCAACCGTCGGCCTTTTACTGCGAGTGATCTCCGAGCGTTCCGGGACGCTTGGAAGGTTTATAGTTTCAATGGTGGGCATGGCATGGAATTTATTAACGTTCTTTGTGATTCCCGTGATGATATTTGAAAACCAAAGCGCTCTTGAGTCCATAAAAAAATCAGGGTCGTTATTCAGGAAGACCTGGGGTGAAAATGTCGTCGGTCAGATCACGATGGGTCTCTTCTTCTTTATATTGGGAGCGATCGGAGTGATAATCGGGATAATCCTTTTGATTTTGATCGGTTCAATCGCATTTCTTCCCGTTCTTATACTCGTGGTCCTTTACCTTCTGGCAATTGCCATAGTAAGTGCAAGCATTGACGGCATATTCAAGACCGCGCTCTATATCTATGCCAAAGAAGGAAAACCGCCGTCCGTATACAGCGAGGACACAATAAAAAACGCATTCAGAAGGAAAACCTGATCGATAATCACCAATCATAATTATTTAAGCGGTCCGGCATCCCCGAAACCCTGCCTCTTCCCCATCCCGGCGTCTTTTGTCAATCTTTCCGGATGGAAAAGTAATTTCAAAACGTTTCTCGCGTGAGCTCTCGCCCTGTTCTCGGCCAGTTTTGCCAGGTCTTTCTCCTGGGCTTCATCCTCGTGCACAAAAACCTCGATGATATGCTTGTTGGTCATCAACTGAGCCTGGATTATCCCGAGGGATGCTTCATGGGCGCACATCTTATCGACCTCTTCCTTCCCGGGCATCCCGAATGCCATAACAATATCGCATTTCTTTTCCTCGATTAACTTCTTCGCCTCAACAGGCAAATCTTTCACTCCCGGGACAGTGCAGCGAATTATCTTCACCCCGACAACCCCCTTCTTTATCTCATCTACCGCAGCCCCCGCCATATCAAATCTCGCAAAAGTTGTGTCTGCAATACCGATGGTTGGCATTTTATTTTTGATTTAATTAATTTGGATGGCGATGGTGACAAAATTAACATATAAATTGTCAAACCTGTCACCAAGGCTGTAAAGCCGATTCTTTAACTTATTTTTTCTCCGCCTTTTTCTCGTCCTTTGGCTTCTTTTTTGTCTTTTCAGCCTTCTTTTCCTTCTCTCCGGCAGCTTCCTCTTTTGGCTCCTCTGCTTTCTCTTTTATCTCCTTCCCTTTCTCTTTTAGCTTCTCTTCCTTCTTTTCCTCTGCCTTTGGCTTCTTCTCTTCCCCCTCTTCCACCTTTTCCTCCTTCTTTACCCCATCACCATCCTCTTTCTCCCCGGCAGATTCCTCCTTCAACCCGAACAAGATCTCAACGTCCTTTCTGCCGTGCTTGACGATCTTCGTATTCACCTGGACTACGTCCTCACCGATTCTTTCGCCTCTTACCCTTTTCCTCACCCTTACATCACTCTTTGCTCTATAACCCACACCGCCGGACATTAAAATTTTGGGCCTGGCCGCCCCATGCACACCCCTCTTCATTGGAAACCCGTCCCTATCGCTGCCTCCGGTCACGACAAGTTTATATCCGCTTAATCCCACGACAGATCCATCGAACTCCTTCCCGATAACCAGATTATTTAATCTTCTTGCCTGCTCATCCTTTACTTCTCTCTGGTATGATCTTCCGGTCTTTGGATCCGACACGACTACTTTAAATTCCATGTTATCCTTTAAGATTAGATTTTTCTATTATAAAAATAAAAATCAGCCTATTATCTCAATCAGATAAACTGCCGCAAATAACAAAAACCATAACATTGCACCCAACACCAGCGCTATGAGGAACTTTACAAGCCATGCAAGGAAAGACCTTATCCATCCCACGCCATAAAACTTATGCACTAAAGCGGTGGTGACTATGAGATCGGCGATGAAGCCGAGCGCCAGGGCAAAAAACATAACAATCGTTGTTTTCACTATAATATTTGAGATTTCATCAGGGTCCGGCATTTCTGCTTCTTCCGAAGCCGCGGGATCAAAAGCAGAATACACCAGAAAGTTTATCGCAAGAAAGGAAATTGCTGTTATTGCAGCGATAATTAAAGCGCGCCAGACGCTTCTCTTCTTGAAGAATAATATCCCCGTTGCAAGCCAAAGCGCTATCGTGTTTACCCCTATTCCCATAACCAACACCGCTAAAATTTCAATAACCTCGCTGCGAGCTAAATCCAGCATTTTATAACGGACCCGACGGGATTCGAACCCGCGATCTCCGGATATCTCCTTTTGACTGAACCTCCCGAAATTAGAAGTCCGGTGCCCTATCCAGCTAGGCTACGGGCCCTCCATTATATATTATTTTAAAAAATAAAGAATAAAAATTACTATAATTTCTTCAAAACCATGTGCGTCTTTGTGCTGCGGACACCTTTTATTTTAGATAAGCCCTCTAAAATTTTGTCAAGGTGCTCGTTTGTTGTTTCAATGATCATGTCCATGTCCTCCCCACTTACCCTGTATGCCTTCTCAACAAATTTCGAAATCTTCTCATACGCCTTCCCTCTCAGCCGGGAATCAATCTTAACCATTATGTAAATCTTTTCCTTACCCAAAATTGCCTGCGCGACACCTAAAAACTCATCATCCGTCAACGCCGACTTCCTATCCTCTGCAAATGTCTTTACCTCCTTTAGAATCCTTGCTATAGAGTCGCCATCCGCTTCAATGCCGTGTTCTTTCAACTTCGCTTCTATAGCGGATTTCCCTGACATCTTCCCTATAACCAAAATCCTTTTATGCCCAACTAAACCAGGATCAAATGTCTCGTAAGTGAAAGGGAACTTTATGATCCCGTCCGCGTGTATCCCCGATTCATGGCGGAACATATTCCGCCCTATGATCGGGGCACTCTGCGATACCCTGACCCCGGATGCTTTCTCCACAAACTTTGACAATTCCATTAATCCCCCCGTATTATACCTGCCGTCCCTGCCATAGAGCATCTTAAGCCCCATGATCATCTGCTCAACGGAAGCATTCCCGGCGCGCTCCCCTATGCCGTTAACGGTTGTTGAAACATATTCCGCCCCGACCATGCAGGCGGCTAAAGAATTCGCTACCGCCAGACCATAATCGTTGTGAGCATGTATCTCTATGGGAATTTTTGCATCTTCTATGAGCCGGGATATAAGATGGCGTGTTGATGTGGGATTTAATGCCGCAACAGTATCGCACAATCTCAACCGATCCCCTCCGGCTTCTTTGCATTCCTTTGCAAATCTCAGCAGAAAATCATAATCCGTGCGGGAGCCGTCCTCGGCGTTAAAGGAAACATACAGACCGTGATCTTTGGCGTACTCTATGCACGGGACTATCATATCCATAATTTCATCCCGGGTTTTGTGTAACTTATACTTTAGATGTATATCCGATGTTGCGATTGAAATCGCCACGGCATCACATCCTGTTTCCAGAACATGATCCAAGCGGTCTTTCATGGACGGTGCCCAGCACATTATGCTCGGCCCGAGCTTCTCTTTTACCATCTTCTTTATAACATCCCTCTCACTCTGCGATACAACAGGAATGCCTGCTTCAATCTGCTCAACTCCAATCCCTGCAAGACGGCGAGCGATTTCCAGTTTCTCTTCTTCATTAAAAACAACCCCGGCGGTCTGTTCACCATCCCTGAGCGTGGTATCCGCGATCTTTATATCCCCGAAACTGTAGTTTTTCTTTACCTCCTCAATAAAATTGTACTGTGACGTATATATCTTATGGGTTTTCATCGTCATTTCCTTATTAAAGATTATATTAAGAATAATATAAAACAAAAAATCACCTATCATTCATCTCCATGATCCTCTTTTTTAGATCCCCGTACTCATCCAGTATCTCTTTTGGCAGATGCTCGCCGAATTGCTCAAAGAATTCTTTTTGGTCTCGTCCCTTTGCATCTTTACGCGTAAATTCATTAACCCATTCATCCTTGTATATGGAAAGCAGTGCATTTATCGCATCATCAGATATATTAAGCCCTTTCAGGTTAAGCGCATCTTTTGTCGGCATGTAACCGATTGGTGTCTTCTTTGCATTGGCACTACCAGCGCAGCGTTTGACAATCCACTCCAAAACACGCAAGTTTTCCCCAAACCCGCGCCAGAGAAATTTCGCTTTCTCGGAATCATCTCTTGTATCGGTGCCGAACCAGTTGACATGGAAAATCCTGGGCGGGGTTTTTAGATTCTTTCCTATCTTTAGCCAGTGAGCAAAATAATCGCCCATGTTGTAGCCGCAGAACGGAAGCATTGCCATTGGATCTCTTCGCAGAATGCCAACTTCACCGATCTGTGCTATCGTTGTCTCGGATGCCATGCTGGCTCCGACAAAAACGCCGTGCTGCCAGTTAAATGATTCATAAACCAGTGGAGCAACACTGGGTCTGCGCCCGCCGAAGATTATTGCGGATATTGGCACGCCCTTGGGATTAGTTGATTCCGGGGAGACGGCTGGGCACTGGGAAATAGGGGCTGTGAAGCGTGAGTTGGGGTGGGCTGCATATCGTTTATCATATTTGCCAAACATTGGATTCCATGGTTCTCCCCTCCAGTTTATGCCTCTTGCAGGCGGGTCTTCATCAGCACCCTCCCACCAAACGGTTTTATCCTCCTTGAGAAGCACATTTGTGAATATTGTATTGCGCTTGATCATCTTAACGGCATTTGGGTTTGTCTTTGAATTTGTCCCCGGCACAACACCAAAAAATCCTGCTTCCGGGTTTACAGCCCACAAACGCCCATCATCCCCGACGCGCATCCATGCTATATCATCCCCCAATGTCCATATCTTATAGCCCTTCATTGGATCGGGGGGGATCAGCATGGCCAGGTTTGTCTTTCCACAGGCGCTCGGGAATGCTGCTGCAATATAAAAGATTTCCCCTTGAGGATTTTCAATCCCCATGATGAGCATGTGCTCTGCCATCCATCCATCCCTTCTCCCCATATAACTCGCGATCCGTAATGCCAAACATTTTTTACCAAGAAGGACATTACCCCCATAGCCGGAATTGACGCTCCATATCGTGTTATCTTCCGGAAAATGGCAGATGCGCCGCTTATCCATATCCAGGTCCGCCTTACCATGAAGACATTTTGTGAACTCATCAGAATTCCCGAGCTCTTTCCAGGCGATATCACCCATCTGGGTCATTATTCGCATGTTTAAAACAACATAAATGCTGTCCGTTAATTCCACGCCAATTTTGTTGAACTGTGACCCTGGGACGCCCATTATAAACGGCACAACATACATTGTTCTGCCTTTCATTGAGCCGTCAAAATATCCGCCGAGTTCTTTATAGGCGTCATCCGGTGACATCCAGTTATTTGTGGGGCCGGCATCCTCTTTCCGGGTGGTGCAGATATAAGTAAGGTGTTCTGTTCTTGCGACATCATTCACTGCTGTGCGGTGCAGAGCACATCCGGGCAGTTCTTCCCGGTTGAGTTCAATCAATCTCTCGTTCTCATCCTCAAACGCCTCTGCTTGAAGGCGCATTTTCTCCTCCTCCGAGCCGTCGCAGAATACAATCTTATCCGGCTTGCAGAGGTCATTCATTTTCTCGATCCAATCCAGCACATATTTGTTCCCGATTCCAAATAACTCCGCTGCCTTAATGTTTCTGTGATTCATAAGAAAATCATATACTGTTGCGCCATTATATCTTTCGGCATACTCGGTAATCTTTTCGGTTCTCTTGTTAAACGCCACAAGATCCACTAAATTGAACTCCCTGCAGAATTTTATTACTTCCCCTTCATTTTCATCTTTTTGCTCTCCTTTATACAACCCCACCATATCCATCTCCCTCCTCCCCGAGATATGGGGTTTTCTTCTTTTTGTTAATCCTAAACCCTTTATGATATTTGTACTGTTTTCATCGTCCTCACTTCCTTTTACGATCCTTATAAATTCAGCATCCTCCTCAAGATACTTTCTTATACAGAATTGTGTCCATTTTTCCGGCAACCTTGTATTAAGCCAGTGGATCTTGGATTTTTCCAGTAATTTTCTATAGCAAGCTGTTCTTTTTTCATCTAAATTGCTGAAATTTCCCCTGCCGTCAATATCTTTTATAAGCAGATAGGGATTAAAATATGGTTCGGTTGTCGGCGGAAGAGGCCGGGGGTAGGAATCTATATCCTTCTTTGAATAATCATAGTTCTGTATGTTATTTGCGGATGCCAGGATAGATTCCGCCTCGGATGCAGATAACTCCATAAGGACAATATTGTCGTCAAAATCCTTTTTTGTTAGGATTATATCATTCAGGGTAATCCTCTCTACCCTCTCTTTGAATAAAACTTCCGGGTTAATGATCGCACGCGCATCTGGAGCAGTAAGAGCGTTATATATGCTTGTATACTCCCCCCCTGTTATCTTTTTATTATTTTTATTAAATTCGGAATTAAAATCAAAATAACCATTAATGGGAGGAATAAAGTCAGATAATGCGTAAGCGATTTCCTCTATTGTCCGGTATCCTTCTATCTTCTCTGTGACCCCTTCTGTCAATTCAACATTCTCAAGATACTGGGTAAGGATAAACGGGATGTAATGCGGGAAGTTCTTAACTATTGAAGCGGATATGTAAAATTCATGCTCGGGATTTATCAACTCCAGTGTTTCAAGATTTGCATATACCGGCCCGGAAGAGAAGAATTTGTTATCCTTTTTAAAGTCCATCAGGCTATAAAAGCAGTCCGTTTCTGTTGAAGGTAAAAACATGATGTCCTTCTCATCTTTCGATTCATCAACATAAACTCCGGAGAGTGCATGGAGCGGCAGCCATGTACTTTCGCCGTCCATGAGGATTTCTTCAATCATTCCAAATATACCCTTTCTTGTCTCATCGTAGTAATCCGTGTTAACTATCAAATATGTTCTTTCCCCGGGGGAATATACAACACCTGGGCCGCCTTTAACTGCTTTTAGCACGCATTTATCCGTAACATTGACAAGATTTATCACTTTAGCGGTCGGCTCAGAATCCGAGCGTTCAAAGTTTCTCTTCAGGCATTCATGGACGTGAGGACTATCTGTTACGCACTCAACAACCCAGTTTCCAACCTTTGCCTTATATTTTTTTACCCCTCCCCCTAACGCATTATCCAGGAATTTCTTAATCTTTCCCCATTCTTCAGGGTCCATGACCGGGGGTTCACCTTTCTCTGCGGATTCCTCTATAAGCTTACCATGCCTCTCCACAGCGACATCGTCCCTAACAACCGCGAAGTTCTTTGTTAGAGTTCGCGTTGATGTAAAATGGTTGTTTATTTTCATCTTTATTAATTTTAAATTAAGAATAAGAATAATAAAAGATGATTGGGTATCTTGATGGGTTGTGGTTCATTATTCCGGCATATATCGCGACAGCCTCAGCAGTTCTCTTTGGCAGGATACTTCCCATATGCCTCGTTGATCTGAACCGCAATTTTTTTGATGGGCGCAGGATTTTTGGGGCGGGGAAAACAATCGGGGGATTCTGCGGCGGATTAATTACCGGAGCGTTAGTTGGTTTATTACAAAGCTATATAGACCCCGGATTATTTGGTTTTGTTATGAGCATTGAACTGGCGTTTATAATAGCATCCGGGGCCATGATCGGAGATTTAGTCGGCAGTTTTATAAAGCGCAGGGCAGGTATTGAGCAGGGCGGGGATGTGCCCCTGCTTGATCAATTGGACTTTGTTGTGGGGGCGTTGGCATTTGGCTATCTCGCAGGTATAGAACTCTCGTTAATCGGCATTATTTTAGTCCTTATTATGACCCCTGTACTGCATAGAGTTACAAATTTCATAGCGTTTAAACTAAAATTAAAGGATGTCTGGTGGTGAATGCTAAATATTATTTATCTCACGGGCTCATAATTTCCATAGGGCACTCCGGTTAACTGGAACTTTATCGTGTTGGTAAAGTGGAAGTATATGAAGTACGGGTAGCCCCACTTTTTTAACCTTCTCTGGGACATGAAACTTTTTATACCGGGAGTGTATTTAAATTCCCCCATGGCGGTTAGTTTTCTTGCAAGATCCATCTCTTCGCATGTGATCAGGTCTGTATCGAAACCGCCCACCTTTCTAAATACATCTGCCTTCACAGCGAAATTTGAAGCCGTCGGCAGGCATATATCCAGTTTATCCAGAATTTTCACATATGCGGATGCCGTTATGTTCACAGGGGTTATACATTCTCGCAGGTGGAGACTTCCATAGACCGCAACCAAACTCTTGTGGTTCCGGACATTACCGTTTGAATTAAATGCATTATATATTTCTCGCAGCCAATTATCCGGGACAAATGCATCGGCATCTGAAAAAGCTATAATCTCTCCTTCTGCGACGTTTGCCCCAGCCTGTCGTTCTGCAGCAGGTGTTCTTTTCGTCTCAAGTACAATCTTGTCCGCATAATTCTCTGCTATCTTAACAGTTCTGTCTTCACTGCAGCCGTCTCCCAGGATTATTTCATACGAGCCGTCAAATTTCTGGTTTCTTAACGACCGCATGCATCTCTCAATATATTTTTCCTCGTTCAGGGACGGGACTACAACTGAAATATCCATTTGTTCTGGAAGATTGGATTTTTTTTATTATTAAACATATATTAATGAAATAATAAAAATATAGAATAAAATCTTTACTCCAACCTATTATTTTGGCATCCGATCCTGACGCAGGTCTTTCCAAAATACTCCCAGACTTCTTCATCAAAATATATTCCGCATTCCTCGCACTTCACTATCTTTTTACCATCTTTTATCAGATCATGGACATTATCCATGGTGAACGGATCCATTGCTTCCCCGGGAATTTCAGGATACCGGGATTCTTTAACCGCCGAAAAACCTTTTGTATGCCTGGGCAGCGGTTTTTGTCTTAGTACTTCAAGAGTTCGCTGCGCGGGTCTTTGAATACGGGTTCTTTGAGCGGCTGTGCTGCTTTGTTGTTCTCTATATCCCCCTGCATAATACCGGGAAATGTCGCAGGTAGTGCGTTCTTGTCTGCGTCCCTCCAACTCTCTCATCCTCCGCCTTCTTTCAATGTCTTTTCTCAGTCTTAGTTCTTTTTCTTCCCAACTTCCTGGATGGACGGGATAAAGTTGGTCGAAAATAAACAAGTACGGCAGTAGCAATAAAATCGAAAGAACTACTGTATATACCAGGGCCCCGGAATCGCCCAAGGGACCGCCGGTCAATATATTCAGGGTATGGATCACCCCGGTCGAAGTAATGATGATCAGAATCACTCCTGTAAGAAATATTTCGTCCCTGCTTGGGCAAGAAATCAAAATTTTTAATCGCTCTATAAACGACCCGTGTGCAGTTATTAATAGGATAATGCATGCCACGGAAAAAATGATTCCAACGAAGATTGCCATTGTAAATCCAACATATATAAATGCCAAACCAATACATAACAGGAATAAACCAAGTAATGCCTGTTCATCACCAAATCCTTTAACATTCTATATTTAATTGTCGTCTTTATTTTTATATTAAATTTAATAATTAACATGGGAAAACGCAGTAAACCAAGGGCAGGATCATTGGCGTACAGCCCGAGAAAGAGAGCGAAGAAGGAAACCCCGAGAATACATTCCTGGAGGGAAACCCTGGAGATAAACCTCATGGGTTTCGCGGGATATAAAGCGGGAATGACACATGTCATGGCTGTTGATCACGGAAAAAATTCACCGACTTCCGGCATGGAGGTTTTTATCCCGGTTACGATTGTTGAAACCCCGCCGATGGTCGTGTTCGGGGTTAGATTATACGAGGACGGCTATTCTGGCAAGCGAACCCGTACGGACGTAATCTCCCCGGAGCTTGATGATAAACTAACCGCCGATTTGAACAAGAGGATAAGTCTGCCAAAAAAGAAAAAAAAGAGTGGTTTGGAGAAGATTGATCCTGAAAAGATATCTGACATTCGCTTGCTGGTGTGCACACAGCCGAGATCGGCATCTTTACCAAAGAAAAAGCCGGATGTCATGGAGATTGCCATAGGCGGCGGAAGTGAAGCGACAGAGGACAAACTTGAATTCGCCAGGGAAATTCTTGGGAAGGAAGTAAAGGCAGAGGATGTATTTAAGGAAAATTCATTTGTTGACATAACCGCAGTTACAAAGGGTAAAGGGTTCCAGGGACCGGTAAAGAGATGGGGAATTATCGTTCAATCAAGAAAGGTATCCAATAAGAGAAGGCATGTTGGATCGGGCGGCCCGTGGCATCCCGCAAGAAGGATATGGAGGATCCCAATGCCAGGTCAGATGGGCTATCATACGAGAACCGAGAATAATAAGTTTATTCTGAAGATTGGAGATGACGGGGAAGAAGTAACTCCAAAAGGCGGATTTTTAAGATACGGCAAAGTAGGGAATTATGTGATGCTCAAGGGTTCTGTTGCCGGTCCAGCAAAGCGGCTTATCCGGATAAATCTTCCAAAAAGACCGCATAAAGAAGAAAATTATGAAATAACCCACATAAGCACGGAATCAAAGCAGGGTGTTTAGATTCTTAATATTAATCTCTTAAAAAATAATTAAAAAGAAATGGTAAAAGTATATTCATTGACAGGTAAAAGTACGGGGGAGATAGAACTGCCCGAGGTATTCAAAACCCCGTACCGCCCGGATTTAATTCAGCGGGCGGTTGTAGCAATCCGGTCCAGAAGGAGGCAGGTTCATGCTACTGATCCGAGTGCGGGCTTAAAAACATCCGCTGCATACTTCGGTTCAAGAAGACGATCCTACAGACAGACAATAAACAAAGAAATGTCAAGACTGCCGAGGGAAAAACCAGGAGGCGGGGGGCTTGGAAGAGTGCGAATAGTTCCCCAATCGGTCAAGGGCAGGGTTGCGCATCCGCCAAAGAATAAAGACTGGGGGGAGAAGATCAATAACAAGGAATATAAGTTTGCGTTAAAGTCTGCAAT
>MCBC01000021.1 GCA_001723855.1 Candidatus Altarchaeales archaeon WOR_SM1_86-2
GCCTTTTTCACAACACTTTCATCCGACTTGCTGCCAGCGATGATTAATATATCCATTTGATTTGATTTTTATAATTTAATTTTTAATATAAAGAATAATAAGAAATAAAAAGGTGGACAAAAAAGTTATGACAAAGGCGATTAAAGAAGCATTGGAGAAAGGGAAGAAAAGGAAATTTACCCAGTCCGTGGAGCTGGCAATAAATTTCAAAAATGTTAAAATAGAATCTGACGATAAATTAAATCTGACTCTTGTGCTGCCGAAGGGCAGGGGTAAAGATACCAGTATCGGGGTTTTTGCGGAAGGGGACATGGCAGTTAGAGCCAAAAAGTTAACGAAGTATGTTCTCTCTGCAGCAGAAGTAAATGATTACACCAAGAGCAGGAGGAAGATGAGAAAGTTCGCCGAATCCTGCGAATTCTTTGTGGCACAGCCGGATATGATGGCAAACATCGGAAAGAAGTGGGGTATTGTTCTCGGACCGAGGGGGAAGATGCCGCAGCCGGTCCCGCCGACAGCAGACCTTGAGCCTGTTTTCAACAGATTAAAGGATACCGTGGCGGTAAGGTCCAAGAAAAACCCGACCGTTCACGTTCCCATCGGCACGGAAAACATGAGCCCCGGGGATCTGGCAGATAATGCTTTAGCGGCCCTGGATTCGTTAGAGCAGAAGATCATAAAGGATAAATTTGATTCCGTGTATGTTAAGACAACGATGGGCGAGGCGGTGAAGGTTGAATAAAAACTTTTATAAAAGTTTTATCAAAAGGTGCTATCTTCGCTTCGCTCGATAACACATCAAATTTTCTCGATTTTATTTAATATTTCCTCCGCCTTCTTAAGCGCAGGCACATACCCACACGAAGCCCGCTCTTTTGCAATTTCACCATGCTCCTCCGCCTTCTCCGAATCCCCCGCATCTAAACAAAATTCCGCAAGGAAGTTGTGGATGTCCGCCTGCTTCAGCCGGTATTCGCAGCGGTCAGCAATCCCAAGGGCTTCCCGTGCAAACTTCAGCGATTCATCGTTGTGTCCCTGCCGCAAGCGGAGTTTAGCAAATCCTAAAAGAATGTCTGGCTCAGATTCAACGAGATTGATTTTCCTGTCGCGGGTTAATGCTTCGGTTAAATGCTTCTCTGCTTCGGTAAGATTTCCTTTCATGATGTAAGCGGCGCCGAGAAGGTATTCCGCTTGGATGATGTCTCTTTCTAACTTATTGATATCTGCAAGTTCACGAGATTTTTTAGCGGAGGTGAGGGCTTCATCGGCGCTGGACATTAAGAGGGAGCGGATGGAGCGGTATGCAAGCACAATGGATACAAAATTAGTCTGAGTGGGACCATACTTGTCAAACACTTTTTGTGCTTTCACAAGTTCCTTCCCAGATTCCTCAAAATTTCCCCTGTAAGATAATAATCTACCGAGTTCCTGATTACTGACTGCTTCCATAAATTCATCATTAATCTCACGGCAGATTTCAATTCTACGCTTTAAGTTGGATTCCGCGGCATCAAGTTCACCGAGTTTAATTTGATCAAGAGAGAGGTTGCCCAGACCGACAGCAATATTCTCCTTATCACCTGCTTTTTCCCTTAATTTATTATGCATCTCCCGCAGTGACACTGCTCGTCTGGATCGACCTGAAAATGAATAAGAAGATCCAAGTGTATTCAGCGTCCATCCCTGATAGCGTTCATTTTTTAATTTCGGCGGTTTGTCTTCACCATCGGGAAATAAAGCACGAAGGAGTTCAATTATTGTTTGATATGCTCCAAATCTATAATGTAGTTGCTCGCCAAACCTATCATAAAATAAATCACATGCCTCATCATACCTCTCCGCCCCAACCGTATGATAATACAACTCAATAACCGCCGCTAAATCGTCCACCGACTCAAACTTCTCCGGCTCTGGAATTTCTTTAAAATAATCCCTGAGTTTAGAATGAACCCCCTTCTTATCAATTAACCGGTTATAACAGTAATTTCTCACAATAGGATGCAGGTCAAATTTATTATGCTTTTCATCCCTGAACAATAAACCCCTGTTTGTAAGTTCAATCAAAACATCATTGAATTTTTCCTCGCTGTAAAAATCATTGAAAATTAATAATGAATTATAATCCATTGGGTTTCTGAATGCGGAAATTTTGCTGATTAACGCCCTCTTTTTGTCGTCAAGGGAGTCGTAGGCAAGTTCAAGGATGTGATGCTCTTTCGGGACTAACTCTGGGATAGGATTATGTCTCGTCCATGCTTTGATGTCGCCCGCGTATTTTGTGTCTTTAACAATCATGCCTGAGAGAAGACGAAGGCACAAAGGGTGGTAGCCGTGAGCACAGCAGACATCTTCAATTTCCGCTCTTGTTCCTTTAACGCCCTGTTTTATGAAGAATTCAACGGCGTCTTCTTTGTTCATAACCTCTAAATTTACTCTCCGGCATCCTGCAATCCCCTCAAGTTCCTTAGGGAAAAGTCGGCTCGTAATCAGTATTTTGGTTTGAGGACAACCAGCAGAAAGCCTTTGAAGGAATTGAGCCGCATTCGGGTCAATACACGCCCTGAAATCCTGTTTTTCGTCTTCTTTTACAGCATCTCCTTTGTAAGGTGAGCCCATGCCTGCGTATGCTCTCAGAATCCGTTCAAGACCGTCAAGAACAAGGAAGAAATTTGAATTTTTGAATAAATCAAAAAAAGTTTGCATTTTATCCCATGTTGACCTTATCTCCTTTGGATTAATCTTTTTCCCGCTCGCGTAACTTATTGAATCATCCAGAAACTTCTCAAAACTTGACTTCTCATCATAAAAAGACCACCAGAATACTCCGTCAAACTTCTTACCTTTCTTTAGTAAATCTTCATTAAGCCAGTACCATGACAAAGCTGATTTTCCCATCCCGCCAATCGCAGTCAATGCTAACATGGGAGTCGGGTCGTTTTCCAGCCATTCCGAAAGCAAATCCCGCTCTTTTTGCCTGCCGACAAAGTTTTCCTGCATCGGGTACGGGTGAGCAAAATACGGCTCAAGCATTATTCTTTTTTCAACTTTTTGAGTTTCTTCTTCACTCTTTTTGCTCAGTTTAACCATAAGTTTGGTTAAATGCTCATCAACAATATCCTTGAAATTTTCATCCCCGTTGTAGCTCCACGCTAATCCTTCTTGAAACATAGAATCCCGGAAATTTATCACCTTTTCCATTTGCTTCAAGTCATCTGTAGTGTTGGGTGTGAATGGTTTTTGATTAAAGTAAAACATAATGTGTGGAGTGCCAAACTTTTTAAGGCAGTCAAAAGCAAGATTGAATTCCTCCTCAGTGCCAGATTCTGCTTCTCCTGTTGGAGTTCCAAACCTTTTCCACATGATGCCGATGAATATGTCGTAAGGTTCAATTTGCTTATTTATAATCGCCTGGGGTCTGTCACCCATCTCAGGGATAACATTTTCCCAGCCCACGACTTTCAAATTAAATCCAAATTCATGTGCAATGCACTCGTTTATTTTATCAGCAATCTTTCGCAGGTGTTCTCTTTCCTTTGCCACATCGCCGGGGGAAGCTACAAATACTCTTACATTCTTGAGTATTTCCTCTGATCGCCTTCCAGAATCGTTTCCCTTAATGGAATATTACAAGTTTTAGTTGTAATTGCCTATATTTCAACTTAATTATTATTTCAACCCTTAGAAATTAAAATACAATAAGCCATTAAATGTTTTTCCAGATATGTCATTATGGTTTTGGAATATCAAGGTCTTTACAGATTTTGATTGCGAGTTTATCTACGATTTCAGTATGGCGAGGCACAGATGTTGTTTTTCTGTTAGTGACATTATAGTAGATTGAATGTTTGGCACCTTCTCGCAGCAATTCGCATCCGTGCTTCCTTATATGTTTTAATAATACACGACGCTTCATCGTTCATCATACTGCTACTGACATCTCTTCGCGAATAACTTGATGATCTACAGTTTCACGCCGTGCCAACTCCCGGTTCGCTTCAATAATCAACTGCACTGCTTCCTTCAGATTTTCTCGCGCTTCATCTAAAGTTCTGCCCTGTGTGTTTGCACCCGGCAGTTCTTCAACATATCCAATCCACCAGTCATCTACTTTCTCGAATACCGCAGTAAATTTATTCTCCATTTTTTATTATTATATATTTGAAACATAAAAATATTATCGTTTTCTGCAGTATTTACAGAATATGGACTCCGGGGATTTAACAGATAACGCTTTAGCGGCCCTGGATTCGTTAGAGCAGAAGATCATAAAGGATAAATTTGATTCCGTGTATGTTAAGACAACGATGGGCGAGGCGGTGAGGGTTGAATAAAAATTTTTATAAAAGTATTCAATACAAGTTTGTTGTATTGAATGTGTCCCACACAAAGTGTAAGCCACATTTTATCAAAAAGTGTGGAAGACACTATGTGTCTTACACGTGTCAGACATTTATGTCTGCCACATGCTATGCATAAAATCGCAAAGCGATTTTGGCACATCAAAATCACTTCGTGATTTTGCTTGTCTTCGCTTCGCTCGATAACACATCAAATTTTCTCGATTTTATTTAAGATTTTCTCTGCCTTATTTAGCGCTGGTACATACCCGCACTCTGCCCGCTCTTTTGCAATCCCTACGTGTTCCTTTGCTTTCTCCAAATCCCTGGCATCTAATGAACTACCCCGGGGCAGAGCCCCGGGGTATCATAATGAAAATCAAAACTCCTCTAAGAATTTTTCAATTTCAGACCTTAATTCCTTGAAAGTATGTTCCAATCTTAAGAAGAGGTGCCTAAATCTTCCCCATTTGAGTTCAAAGCCATAGATGTGCCTGAACAGATGACGGAAACGCATATATTCTTTCAAAGTGCTCATAAATTCCGTGGTAATAACCTCACCTCTTACATCCTTCCATGGATCAGCCATCTGAACGAGGAGATCTGCATGCCAACTTTCACCTGCGGGCAAGTTTTCATCAACATTTACGGCAATTCTCTCAAAAATTTTCTCAACCCCGCAATAAAAATCATGGAGAATACTTCCCGCGGCTCTTGTTTCTACAAAACCAGGCGTATTATCTTTTTTTTCAAGTAATTCTTTTGCATCATTGAGCAATCTTTCAAGATTCTCTAATTCAAACTTAATTCATTCTTCAAGTTTATCTTTATCCATATATGATTTCACCTTCCTGAATTGTCTTCTTTTTTAAACTTTCGTAAGCATCCTCAAAAGGAATGAGATTGAGTTCTACACCAGGCAGCAAGAGGTCATACAGTTCTGTGAGAGCTTTTATATACATCTCCGGATCCAACCCCTCAACCACAAGATCAATATCAGATTTAGCATGGATATGTCCTTTAACCACGGATCCGATCAAAAAGACCCTTCTGACATTGTAGTTATTCCTTAACACTTCTGCGCACTTCAAAGCCAACTTTTTCAGATCATCTCGTTTGTTCATGGTTCACCTATTGTTTTATAATTTTATTTCATTAAAATAAATAAAGCAAGGTCAAAGAAAAACCCGACCGTTCACGTTCCCATCGGCACGGAAGATATGAGCCCCGGGGATCTGGCAGATAATGCTTTAGCGGCCCTGGATTCGGTAGAGCAGAAGATCACAAAGGATAAGTTTGATTCCATCTACGTTAAGACAACGATGGGCGAGGCGGTGAGGGTTGAATAAAAACCCGATAATTATCTAAGTTAGATCCTCTTTTTATAAAGAAATGTTGATAAATTTATAAACCATAAACATATATACAACAGATTATTTAAAAATTTGGTATGGCGGGCGCTATTACCCTGCTCACGTTGATTTCCTCCTCGTATAAATGCTCGTCATCTCCAAGGAGATATATGCGGCTTCCTT
Organism: Candidatus Altarchaeales archaeon WOR_SM1_86-2; assembly: GCA_001723855.1. The sequence goes on from MCBC01000021.1 coordinate 5,873, forward strand.
CAATTCTCACTTCATTTTTGTCTGAAACGAGAATATAGATTGCCTGGTCAATGTCACAGCTCTGCGGTGTCTTTAGCGCCGGTTGGGAAAACGGCTTAGGAACATCTTTAAATGTAAGCGATGAGTCAAGATAACAGCTCTCGTTTTCTTTTATGTAGGAATAAACGTATTCTGGAGAGCCTTCCGAACTGCTCAGCACACCAATAGCATGATAAAGCGCCTGTGTCCCATTAAAACTCTTTGGGTAATCCCTTGCAATTATCCTGCCGTCCCATATTATGTTTATCTCGTAAGAATCGGCTACGATATCTCTGATCTTTGACATGTTTTCAGGGTAGGTTACATCGCCAGAATCACCGCGTGTATCAAGGAGACAGCCCGCAACGAATCCCACGGCAATAACCAGTGCGATTATTATGATGTTTTTATTGTCCATCTTATCCTATTTCAATCCAACCAGATGCTCTGGCGTCACCAGAATCCTCTTCTCCTTGTTCTTATCTTTAATCTCGATATAATATGCTCTTCCCTGGCGGCCGACAACCCTTCCGCTCTTGCCCCTGAATCTCGGGTGTGGAATTGCCTGGAAACTCGGGTTTATAGCGATCGAAACCATGTCGCCCTCATTAAACTCCTGCAGGTATTGCTTTATCTTCACCTTCCCCCTGTCCCTGGTCTCCACCCTTAAATTCCGAGTTTTGTGCCTATATCCTTTTGAACCTTTCATTGTTTCAGTATTAATATTACTTTAATATTATAAAAAAGCCTTTTAGAAAAAAAAATAAAAATTTATTCGTACGGTCCGCTTATCCTTCCGGAACTCATGTGCGTTTCTTTCACCCCCGCTATTTCTTTAGTATATTCAACAGATACATCTACACGGTAAACGTCACTGCCGGCAGTACCCGTACCGCAGTCGGTTGCAGTTATCCGGAATACGTCTCCCGGAGAGATATGTGTGTCGGCCGGCAACTTAAAAGTGCAGTCGCCGCTCACATCGGTAATGGTTACAGGTGCTCCCTCACCGCTTGTCATGGTAATCACGCCACTCCCGTCTTCATACACCGCCCAGCTCAATGGTTTCACCGCTCCAAATCCTGTGAAGGTTTTGGCTGGCTCTCCCAGGTTGAATACACCTATGTACCACAGCGCGACACCGAAAATAACCACTATGAAGATCAGCAGAAAAATGGCCGCAGCCGCCAAAATAATAATATGAAGTGTTTTCATCGTTTTTTTTAAATATTATGCGTGTTAATAAAAATAAACCGCGCTAAAATATATGCGTCTGCAGGTAGACTAAATGCCCCACCATATACGAATACGCCAATGTTTTCCCGATTACGACAATGCTTGCAACCTGTGCCATCCCAAAGAGAGCGCCTGTGGCAAAACGCATCGGGTTATTGCTTTCCCTTTTTCCAAGTGCCTGTGTTGTGCCGTCGATTGCTATCGGAATCGTAAAAAGTAAAACGAGCAGGATTGTCGGGCGGATTATTTCGAAGTGAAATATGGGCATCAATAACATCCCTATGATAATCCCGGTGCATCTTGCACAAACCGGGGATTGTCTTCCGAACAGGAAAAACGAACGCTCTGGAAGCCGGTGACATAATGCCAATTTTATGTCTTTTTCCCTGAGCCCTCTGTTGATCTCACGATACCTATCTATGATCCCCATCCTAATAATCATATAAATACGGGTCTGAACCTATCATTGCGGCTATAAATAAGAAATACAGAACGATAAGTACAATATAAAGCACGGCTATACCTATGCATATATACCCTGATTGTTTTGCCTTTTCTGGCTTGCTGTCTCTCCAGATAAGCCACACGACAAGTGCCATAACCGGCGACAGGCAGACTGAACCAAAAATAATCGCAATCGCTTCTACCGCATCAAGTCCTCCTTGCGACTGAACATCGCATTGTCTGCAGTACCCCTTTTCATTTTTTTGCACAACACAATCTTTACATAGCCCTTTACCGCATGACGAACAAGTCATAACCGCGTCCGCAGTTGGATGATAAAAACATTTCATTTTTTGTATTTTATTATTATGTATTATTAACATAAAAAGAAAAGAACCTTAGACCTGTACGGCTGAATAAGGAATTATGGTCGTTCCGGCTGGACCCCCGCTCATTGTATAATACTGGAGTTCCGCCCTGATTTTATCATTAACTTTTGCATCCAGGTTTAGAGCCGCCGGGAAATGCCCGTTATCTCTTACCTGCGTAAGTGTCCCGTCAAAGACCACATAATAATCCATAGAAATGAAGCCGTTTATGTTCATTCGTATATCACTTACATTATGTGCAATTAGAGTGGCGTTAACTGCGGATGTGTCGGCATCTAACGGTAACCTGAAACTTAATGCCCCGTTATTTCTGGTGTAATTCATTCTCGTGGAGTCTAAAATTTTCGTTATTTCTTCAACGGAATTGTTAAACGATACGGTTGTTACGTTCGTGTCATTGTTCAATTGGGCACTTACCCCGCTTAAATTATTCAGTTGATTCATAACGGCTTCACCGGGGGGTATTTTTTTAATAACCGTTTTGTTTACCAGCCGGATTATTGTTTCATTGGTTGTTTCATTAATGCTTGCTTCAGCAGCGATGATTGTTTTTTCTTCAGTTCTCGGATTTACAACAAAGTTTGCGGGTTTATGGGCTGTACCGGTCATGTCAGAAATCTCTTCCTTCAGCTCTTCCAGATCAAAGTTTGAGGTAATACCCGCGCCCACGGATATATCGGTCGTTTCATTTACTTCTGCATAGATCGTTGGACCTTCCGGTATCGATCTTTTTTCCAAGCCGAACAGCTCGGGCACCGTCATGGTTTCATTCTTTTTCTGGTACACGTCAGCCCAAATGTAATCTCCTTTTTTGGTGTGTAATCCCGCTGTGATATAAATAACCTCTCCATAGCCCAGACGCTTACCCATATACCCCCGGAATGTTATGTTCGCCCTAATCGGATACAAAACATTCTCATTAATCTCCTTTACGATCTCTGCATTTGGGGCAGGGACCCTGAATTTAAATACAAAAGTTCCATGGTTCCATACCTCCACGCTCATACCATCTGTTCCGTTAACGGATTGCGATAAATTATACATGCCGTCCATAAACCCCGGAGCTGCCGGATTATTTGATATGGCAATCAATTCAGAGGTTTCGTTGGTAATGTTCACGATCGCATCGGAAGCAATTTGCTGTATCTCATAATAGGCGACCGGCGCCTTAATTTCCCTGCCCGTGTCTGCAGGTCCTCCCCTTTGCTCCTGGTCATAGCCAAAGAAAGGAAATACGAACCCGATACAGATCGCTGCCGTAACCGCAAGTATCAAAATCTGTTTTATATTCATTATTATCGTCTCTTTCCATAAACTTGGAATGTGACTGACCTTTGGTCAGACATGTGGCCGAGCTTCGCTCGGACACACTCGGGAGCTTCGCTCCCGCGTGCACTCGGAACTGAAAGTTCCGCGTGCTTTGTTCCAAGTTTATTTTTGATTAAACTTTTTTTAAAAGTTTATTATCTATTTACAAGTTATATAAATAACCATAGAAAAAACGCATTTCTTTACCTTACCTGCTCCATATCGGTCTGACACTGAAATCTGATCTCTCCATCCCCGCGTGTTCATAGACCACCTTAACCCTCAAATCAAACCCGCTGCTCAAGATTTCCTCGTTAAATGAGATTGCGTGCCTGTCCAGGCTCAAATCATCCGCCAATCTTTCAATCACCTCTCGAGCCTCTGTCCCTGCAGGATCCCAGAAAAGCTCAGCGACCATATCGTCACAGGTTCTTAGGTAATCGTTCTTATACCTTGCTCTCAAGTAATTTTTTATCTTAGCCGAAAGAGCATTATCCGGCAAATCCACCACCAGATCCTTTGAGAAGAAGTAATTTGTTAAATGGCGGCTGCATCTCGGGCATATTATATTAACGCTCTTACCGTCAACCACCAGCTCCAGACCCCGGTGGCTGCAGCTGCTGCACACATCATTGCTCCAAAAAATCTTATGTCCCACTTCTTTGTACATGAATTTTTTGGGCGTCATTTTGATGTTTATTTTATAATAATCCCAAGATATAAATAAAAAACTTTTTAGAAAAAAGTATTCATTACAACATAGTTGTAATGAATGTGTCTTACACGAAGTGTAAGCCACATTTAATCAAAAACTTAAATGGTTGATGAAGATATAGCCGGCCTGAGGGGGGAGATCGATAAAATCGACCGGGAGATAGTTTGCCTGCTCAAGAAAAGGGTTGAGATTACAAAAAAGATCGGGCAGTTAAAGGCGAACAGGTCAATGGACATAGAGGATACGGACAGGGAGCATGAAGTTTTCAAGAATGTTTCGGATGCATCAAAGGAATCCGATCTGGACGGGGAATTTGTAAGAAAAATATTTGGATTAATCATCGGCCACTGCAAAGGCAAAGAGAAAGAGATTTTTAACTTTAAATAAAAATGATAGAACAGGATTTTTTCCAGCAGTTGAACAGGTTCAATTTTATCGTAAAAAAGAGAATATCGAGTGTTTACGCGGGATCGAGAAAATCAATCAGGTACGGCAAGGGGATAGAGGTCGTGGATTACCGTGAATATTTTCCGGGGGATGATTTCAGGACAATTGACTGGAATATATACTGCAGGACAGAAAAACTGCATGTTAGACGATACGAGGAAGAAAAATCCGCAACCACCCATATCCTGATCGATACCAGCAAATCAATGGATTTCTCCACGAACCATATGACAAAGTATGATTATGCAGCCATGATCGGTTTAGGATTTGCGTACATTGTCACAAACACAAATGAAAAGTTTGCTTTAGCGACATATGCCGAAAGACTGAGGGATATTTTAAGACCCAAGCGCGGGAGAACCCACTTCTTTAAGGCGTTTGATCTTCTGAACGGAATGTGCTCGGGTCTTCAGGGAAAAACAAACCTATCCACGGCATCCAGCGGTTACATCAAGATGATAAAATCAAAATCGTTCGTCGTTATAGTGTCTGATTTCCTGGAGGATATCGGCTCGATCCGGGAGGGGATCTACAGGATGGCCAGATTCAGGAATGATTTGATGGTGGTGCATGTCGCGGACCCCGGGGAACTGGACCTGAAATGGAGCGGGGATGTGAAACTGCATGACCTGGAAACCGCGGGTGTCAGAAAAACCTATATAAGCCCGAAATTCAAGAAGGATTACCACAAGAGGTTAAAAGAGCACCTGTCCATGATAGAAGAATCCTGCGGTGACGTCGGAGCAGATTTCTTTTCCGTCCGCACGGACACACCTATATTTGAAACCTTCCTTGAGTTGATGGAGCATAAGAGGATGTAAGAGGATGTAATCTGTTTATCCGGATTTGAATGGTTTTGATACAACATTATTCCTTTCATCCGCCTCATCAATCAGATCATCTGGATCAACAACCACCATTATCGTATAATTCCCTTCTTTTGCAATCCAATTGAAACTTACATCTTTCTCTGCTTTAGATGCTAAATTTAAAACTTTATAATCCTCAAAGATTAAGGAGTAAATATCAAGGATTGCGACTTTCTGATTCTTCTTTTGTAATGTTGTTAATCCATAGTTGCATTGAGTATTCCAGTAAAACAAGGATTGCTATCAACTGAAAGGGCAAAACAAAGTTTCTTTTTGGGATGAAACACTTTTTAAATCTAAATAATAATCTAATAACAGAAAAAAATTGACGATGGAAAAAAGAAAACTGCTTGACTGCATTGTAATTGACCCGAAGGTGATGGTTGGAAAGCCGGTCATCAGGGGGACACGGTTGACCGTCCAGTACATCCTGGGGTTATTATCCCGCGGTGCTGCAATGAATGAAATCTTGCAGGAATATGAAGGGTTGACAAGGGAGGATATCTTAGCATGTCTTTTGTTTGCAGCAGAGGCGATGGAAGACAATGCTTTCGTGCCGTTGACTGAGGGGGTGGTTTCTGGATGATGGGATAACGCGGTAAATCTAATCTCACACTATTATAATAATATAAACTGTCTTTTTGGGATAAATTATGGTAAAGCCGAATTTGAGGAAAAGCCGAAAGTTAGGGGAAAGAAAAAAACAGGGAGAAACGAACCATGTCCTTGTGGGAGTGGGAAGAAGTATAAGAAATGCTGCGGGAATCCCGCAAAATTAAAATAACCATAAAATGGATGACAATAAAATATTAGAATACTGGAAATCACTAACCGGACTTGATAGATCTGAAATGCGGGGGATCAAGAAGGATCTTATAGGGGTCGTGAAGAGGGTTTATTTTGAATATTATTACCGGGAACATTCCTGGTTCGATATTTCGGATTACATTAGAGAGGATGCATTATGCACCCACATACCGTTTGAGTTGAGCAAATCAGATCTTGACGGGGATGTAAAGAAAAAGTTAATGGTTCTGATGCTTGAACATTCCGGTAATGAATACGGATACAGGAAACTCCCATACCATTTTATGGTGAGTGAGATTATGGATGACGGCATAAGGAAATGGCTGAGATACATGGTAAGGAAAGACCCCGTAACGCCCAGGGATGTAATATTTAAAAATTCCGGAAAAGTTATGGCATCAAAAGATGTCAGCGGCACGGAAAAGATGCTCTATTATTTTTCCCTGCCAAATGTCTTTAAAAACAATGCTTTTTTTAATGAATTCACAGCAAATCTGCTGAAGTCCTCGCCCTCAATATCCGGGGAGATGAAGACAGACATTGCAAACTTGATCATGAACCCGGATGAATTAGCGGAATTTCTAAAGGAGGCAGGCAGTGCCCTTACCCTTTCAAGCATCAAGACGGGTGATCTAAAATTTGAAGACGCTCCCTTTTTAGATAACCTGCCCGATTTTAAGCCAATCGTCTCAGATGATCTGATTAATGATTTTCGTATGTCGCTGTGGAATGTACGCATTTCAAGTTTTGAACATACCCGCAGGCATGTTTGTAAATGGATGCTCTCCCTGCTGTCTTTAAAGGATAAGAAAAAGGTAATTAAGGATATAATGAGTGAAAATGATAAACCTATGCTCTTAGGAGCGGGGGATTATCTTCAATTCCATGGAGATGAATTTGACAATGACTTTTTGAAGAAGACAATAGAGGGGGGGATAGATTCTGTGGAAAGTGATATAAGAGCATTGTTTTATGGGTTGGCATTTATCTTACTTGACGATATTGAAGGATACATAGATAAGTCATTGAACGATAAAGCAATAAAGGTGAGACATACGCTTGCGAATGTGACGCTGTCCCCTTATAAGTATAAGGATATGGACGACGAGAGAAAGGGAAAATTGATAAAATATATTATTGACAGGAATGTTAAGTTAACTAAAAGGCAGCGTGGGAGGCTGAAAAAATTTAAAATGAAATTCATGAAAAAATGAAAGTTCTAATAACACTCGGCCCGACGCAGGAGCCGATAGATCCTATAAGGCATATCACAAACCCGAGTTCCGGGAAGATGGGTCTGGCGGTGGTGAAAGAGGGAATTGACAGGGGGCATGATATAACCGTTGTCTTGGGACCTGTTCAAATTCCAATGCCCGGGGAAGTAAAAGTTTACCGGGTCAGAACCGCGCAGGAGATGACAAACCGAGTTTTGAATGAGTTAAAAGAGAATTACGACATATTCATCTGCACCGCCGCGATTGCAGACTATACCCCTGTAAAAGCGGAGTATAAAATAAAGTCCGGGAAGAAGGAACTGGTATTGATGCTGAAGCCGACCAGGAAGCTAACCCGGGAGGCAAAGGAAAAGTTCCCGGACCTTTTTGTCGTGGGATTTAAGGCAGAGCATGATGTCGGCGGCGATGAACTGGTAAAGATCGCAAGGGAAAAACTAACCCGCGAAAATCTGGACCTGATAATCGCAAATGATGTAAGCAGGAATGGATTCGGCTCGGATGAGAACGAGGTCTTCATTGTTGGAAGGGATGACTCAGAGCATGTGCCGAGAAATACAAAAGATGCGGTGGCGGAAAAAATCTGGGATGCGATTGAGAATTTAATTTAAATTTTTAAATTTTAAATCAATAAAAATTAAAAAGTAAAAATGAGAGCTGTGTTAACAGGGGTCCCGGGAACGGGAAAAACAACCGTGTTGAGGAGGGCGACGGAGAAAGGGGGCGATAAGAAGTATGAGATTGTGAACTATGGTGATGTTATGTTCAAGGAAGCAAAATCAAGAGGTCTGGCGGATGATAGAGACGATATGCGGAAATTGAATTCTGGGGTGCAGAAGGATATACAGAAAAATGCCGCCGAAAAAATCGGCGCCATGGAGGATGTGATCGTGGATACGCACTGCACGGTCCTGACGCCAAAAGGCTATCTTCCGGGGCTGCCCCAGTGGGTGCTCAAAGCCCTTAACCCGGATCTGATTGTTTTAGTTGAGGCAAAGCCGGAGGAGATAGCATGGCGGAGAAGGAACGATTCAACAAGGATAAGAAAAGCGGACCCTGAAGAAGTGAAGAGTCACCAGGAGATGAACCGTGCCGCTGCAATATCCTATGCTGTACTCACGGGTGCAACGGTTAAGATAATTATGAACGCCAACAATAAATTAGATGAAGCCGCTTCTGAACTGAGAGGTGTGCTTTTCTAATTTTGGATTTCACTCAAATCCTT